>JAFVSB010000127.1 GCA_017503945.1 Clostridia bacterium | reverse complement strand
TTCTGCTCTTGAAATGTCGCAGAATTCCATGAGATATAGCTGGTCTGCTCAGGAAGTAGACGAGAAGCTCAAAGACATAATGAAGAATATCCACAAGGTTTCTGTAGAAGCTTGCGAAGAATTTGGCCTTGGATATGATCTCATTGCCGGTGCAAATATTGCAGGATTTATGAAAGTTGCAAAGGCTATGCTTGCACAGGGCATCATATAATCATTCATTTCAAATCCCATGCTTGGCATGGGATTTGTCATGTATGCAATTGACTCTATATCAATTTAATGTTATAATGATTTAAAAATCAACTGGATAGTTGGTTTGTTGAAACTATAAAGGAACTTTTGTCATGTATAAAATTATCAAAAAGACTTCACTCAATCCCACAGTTACTCTCATGGAAATAGAAGCGCCTTCAGTTGCTGCTAAGGCAAATCCTGGGCAGTTTATTATACTTCGCGTTGATGATAATGGAGAGAGAATCCCACTCACTATTGCTGACTATGATGCATCAAAAGGCACTGTCACCATAATTTTTCAGATTGTCGGCTCTACCACCGAGAAGCTTAACAGAAAGAATCAAGGGGAATATATCTGTGATTTTGTGGGTCCGCTGGGCAGAGCCACTGACACAGCAGGCAAAAAGAAAGTTGCCGTTGTTGGCGGAGGAGTGGGTTGTGCAATTGCATATCCTGTAGCCAAAAAATTCCATGAGCAGGGTACAGAGGTTCATGCAATAGTAGGTTTTAGAAATAAAGATCTTGTCATTTTAGAAGATGAATTTCGCAATGCTTGTTCTAAGCTTGTCATCATGACCGATGATGGTTCTTTCGGCCAAAAAGGTCTTGTTACTGATGCCTTAAAAGAGCTTATCGAAAGCGGTGAACAATATGATGAGGTCATAACCATAGGCCCACTCATCATGATGAAATTTGTGTGCGCTCTTACTAAAGAATATGACATCAAAACAATCGCCAGCATGAATCCTATTATGATTGATGGCACTGGCATGTGTGGAGGTTGCAGGCTCACGGTTGGCGGTGAGACCAAATTTGCCTGTGTAGATGGTCCTGAATTTGATGGTCATCTCATTGATTTTGACGAAGCCATGGCAAGATCTACCATATACAATTCCTTTGAACGCCACAAACACGAACAGACCTGCAATCTTTTCAAGGCGGAGGTGAGATAGATGCCAAATATGTCATTAAAGAAAAACGAAATGCCATCTCAGCTCCCCGATGTTCGCAACAAAAACTTCTCAGAAGTTGCACTTGGCTATAGCGAAGAGCAGGCTATAGATGAGGCAAAGCGTTGCCTTAATTGCAAAAACAAACCATGTGTTGGCGCTTGCCCTGTAAGAGTCGATATTCCTGCTTTCATAGCAAAGGTAGCTTCGGGCGATTTTGAAGCCGCATATGATATAATATCTGCCTCAAGCTCGCTTCCTGCGGTATGTGGCAGAGTATGTCCGCAAGAAAATCAGTGCGAAGGAAAATGTGTGCGTGGCATCAAAGGTGAACCTGTAGCAATAGGCAGGCTTGAACGCTTTGTTGCCGATTGGCACAATGCCCACTCAACTGAAAATCAAGTTATTCCCGCTTCAAACGGTCATAAAGTTGCCGTGGTTGGCTCGGGACCTGCTGGTCTTGCCTGTGCAGGAGATCTTGCCAAAAAAGGATACAGCGTCACAGTGTTTGAAGCGCTTCACACTCCGGGCGGTGTGCTTGTGTATGGTATTCCCGAGTTCCGACTTCCCAAATCAATAGTTGCCAAAGAAATCCAGTCTCTTTGTGAGCTTGGTGTTACAATTGCTACCAACACCGTTATTGGTAAAACCTTCTCTGTTGACGAGCTCCTCACTGAGCATGGCTTTGAAGCAGTTTTCATCGGTTCGGGAGCCGGACTTCCCAAGTTTATGGATATACCCGGCATCAATCTCAAGGGTGTGTATTCAGCAAATGAATTTCTCACTCGTGTTAATCTCATGAAAGCATATTTGCCCGATAGTGACACACCGGTGCAAAAAGCAAAGCGAGTTGTAGTGGTTGGTGGCGGCAATGTTGCAATGGATGCTGCACGATGCGCCAAGCGCCTTGGGGCCGACGAGGTGACAGTTGTGTATAGGCGTTCTTTAGATGAGCTCCCTGCCCGTAAAGAAGAAGTGGAGCATGCAATGGAAGAAGGCATAGTGTTCAAGCTTCTTGCAAACCCCATTGCTGTTTTGGGTGATGATAATGGATTTGCAGAGGGCATCAAATGCATTGAAATGCAGCTTGGTGAGCCTGATGCTTCAGGCAGAAGACGCCCCGTTGAAAAGAAAGATAGCGAATTTGAAATAAAATGTGAAAGTGTGATAATGGCAATAGGAACTTCACCTAACCCTCTCATCAAATCCACTACCAATGGTCTTGACACCCATGCATGGGGTGGTATTGTAGCTGATGAAAAAACAGGAAAAACTTCTAAAGAGGGAGTTTTTGCAGGCGGTGATGCAGTGACGGGTGCCGCCACGGTCATTCTTGCAATGGGTGCCGGCAAAAATGCTGCACAGGCAATCGATGAATATATTCAAAATAAAAGCAAATAAATAACGGCGATACAACTTGATTGTATCGCCGTTATTATTATAATATTTCTGACAAAAGCAGATACCCGATTATGATCAGCAAAACAGGGTCGTTATCGTCACTGTC
>JAFVSB010000126.1 GCA_017503945.1 Clostridia bacterium | reverse complement strand
GAAACCACCGCCCCGATTGCATCTATAAGTGAGGGGTAATCGGTGATATCAGACACATCTATGATTTCGTCGATATATTTTCTTTTGGCAAATGGCACAAAGCTGAGATTCACATCGTTTTTGCCGATTGTGCCGCATATGTAGCCCTTGTCACCACATTCGTCAAAACCGCGCGGCTCCGTGATTCCGGGGTATGCATAGCAAAGCGATCCGTAGCGGCGAATGAGCGAATAATCATGCACATGACCAAGTGCCGCATAATCAAAGCCTGCATTTTCTAAAGCATCAAGAGAGATAGGATTGTATAGCGAAGTGCCGCTTTGGCTAAGCTCGCCATGAACACACAAAATATTTACAAGCGATGGACTGCAGGGCCCGATAGCATCGAGCAAAGGAGCTTGCTGATGCGAACTGGCAAAAGATATGCCATGCACACACACATCCAGCTCAGGCAAAATGACATGCTCTGGATATTCGGGGCCGAAAATGTGCAGATTTGGCGGGCAGTTTTGCACGCAGTAGTCAATAACAGGGCTGATGTAGGGGTCATGATTGCCACACGAATAAAAAAAGCGAGTGTGCGGACACGAAGCAACAGCACCAAGAAACATGTCGGCTATATGCAATGAAGTGTCGGGCGAATCGAAAATATCACCACTCAGAAGAACAACATCATGCACAGCTGATGCTTTGATGGCGCTTATCGAGGTGTGTTCAATCTCACGCGTGCGCATTATATTTTTTTCTGCATCAAAAGCCGACACAGTGCTTCCAAGATGCATATCGGCAATATGAGCAATCGAAACAGACACAATCAACCCCTCCTCTGTATTAATTTTAGCATTTAGCATGGTAAAAGTCAATAAAGGCGTTGAATTATTAAAAGGTGCGCATGCTACTTGATAACAAAAAAAGATGCCTCTGCACAAGAGACATCTTTTGTGTTATTTGTCTTGAATATATACTTTGGGCACTCGCTTGCTTATACCGCAAATGATTTCGTAGTTTATGGTCATGGCATGAGAAGCTATTTCATCGGCACTTATATGGCATCCGCCATCTGTGCCGATGAGGGTGACCGTGTCTTCCTCGCGCACACCGTCAATATGAGTGACATCAATCATGAACTGATCCATACAAATGCGCCCTACAATGGGGGCATACTGCCCTCTCACAATCACTCTGCCATTTCCCGAAAGCAGCCTTGGGTAGCCATCGGCATAGCCTACAGGCACAGTGGCTATGATGCGCTCAGAAGGCGTGGTATAAGTAAGGCCATAGCTTATGCCCTGCCCTGCGGGCACCTTTTTGACATAGCTTATGTGAGTTTTGAGCTCTAAGGCCGGCCTTAGGTCGAAAACCTCTGTCGACACATTGTCTGACGGATAAAGGCCGTATGTGACTATGCCGGGGCGTATCATGTTTAAATGACTCGACGGTAAATCAAGGATGCCGGCACTATTGCAAATATGCTTGCAGGCAAGCTCTATGCCATTTTGTTCAAGCAAAGTGCAGAACTCTTCAAAACGACTGTGCTGAACATGAGAAAATGTTTTGTCCTCTTCATCAGATGTGGCAAAATGAGTGAAAATACCACACACATCAATGCATGGTAAAGAGGCAATTCGCTTAGCAAGCTCTACCGACGAAGAATCGCAAGGCATGCCTATTCTGTTCATGCCCGTGTCTGCCACCAGATGCACTGAGGCAGTTTTACCAACAGAAGCAGCCGCGTTAGAGAGGCGCTTTGCCATGGCTTCTGTATAAACCGCCACCGTGACATCACACTCTACAGCCTCAACAAAATGGGCAGACGAGAGTGTACCCACGATGAGGATAGGCTTGGTGACACCGGCTGTGCGAAGCTCAAGCGCTTCTTCAATAACTGCTACTGCATAGGCATTGGCAACCGGTTCAAGAACTTTGGCAACCGCAACTGCTCCATGGCCATATGCATCGGCCTTGATTACAGGCATGATTTTTACCTGTGGGGATATTTTTGACCTGATTTGACAGATGTTATGATATATATTGTTAAGCTTTATCTGAGTGTATACTCTGTGATAACTATTCATAAATAATCACGGCCTTCATACTAATTTGCTATGCCAATCCACTGCGATGCATAGCACTGGCCATCGGCATTATCACCAATTGCAAGCACCTTGCCATCGCTGGTGATGGCGGTGGTAAAGTGATAACCGCCTGCCGACACTGTGACCACATTTTTCCAAGCCGACACATTGCACTCGCCATGCTTGTTGGAGCCTGTGGCAACTACGCTGCCATCGGCTTTGAGGCCAACCGTGTGCCAAAGACCTGCCGACACATACACAATGTCACGCCATTTTGACACATTGCGCTGACCTGAGTTGTTGTTGCCCACAGACACAACGCTGCCGTCGGCCTTAAGGCCCACGGTGTACCAGTCGCCTGCACTTATCTGAACAATGTTTTTCCAGCCGGACACATTGCACTGGCCATATTTGTTGTCACCTACGGCCAAAACCGTGCCATCAGCTTTGAGCGCCACGCTGTGCTTGGCACCTGCAGATATCTGGGTTATACCCGCCCATGACGACACGTTGCACTGACCGCTTGAATTGTCACCGACTGCCACGGCATTGCCGCTTTTGGTCATGGCGAGTGTATGCTCACTACCCGCCTTGATGTCGGCAAGTGAATTCCACAAAGTGACATTGCACTGACCTTTTGTATTGCAGCCAACGGCTATGGGAGTGCCGTCATAACGAAGCCCTACCGAATGAAGCCCGCGGGCAGAGACTGATGTGACATTGATCCAGCTGCCTATATCGCTCTTGCCCCAGTCATTGTTGCCGGTGGCTACAACAGTGCCGTTTTTGCGAAGCGCAACTGTGTGATTGTAGCCAGAGCATATGTAGCGCGACATTGCACGGGCAACTGCGCCAAGCTGAAGCTTTGAGTCGGAATAAGCACCAAGAGCCCTAAAATCATTGTAAGCGGCAAAATAATTGCCGCTTTCAAGATTGGTAATTGCATTGGAATATATGTTTGCATTGGCATCGGGCACTATGGCCGATGCATCACTCATAGCCGCTGAGTCAGCTGCAGAATTTATGGCAGCATCGCTCATAGCTGATGAATCAGCCTCGCTCTGAGCTGAAGATACAGCCTCTGCCGAAGATGCGGCTGAATCAACAGGTGATGAAGCGGGCTTTGAAGGTAAGCATATGTAATAATAAATAACTAATCCTACAATTGCTGCAAGCAACACAGAAGCAATTGTCCAGACAACAGCTTTGGTCTTAGACTTTTTGCCGATAACCGGCGCCTGAGGCTCTTCAGTTGAAGCCTCTTGTGCTGCACTATCTTCTGCCACAGGTTCCTCTGCTACAGCTTCTTCTGCTGCAGGTTCTTCTGCCGCAGGTCCTTCTGCTGCAGGTTCTTGTGCTTCAGGTTCTTCTGCTTCAGGTTCT
>JAFVSB010000125.1 GCA_017503945.1 Clostridia bacterium | reverse complement strand
TTTATATCGCTTGAAATTTTCAATATCAAATGGATATGGTCAGGCATTATGACATATTCATCAATTTTCATATCAGGATAATGTGTAGGTATTGCATTTATTGCCACATTCACAATTTTTCCGTATTCCGACAGCTTCGGGCGGATGATATCCGCCCCTACGGTCTCCCAAAATAAACATTCTCTGTTTTTGGTACACACCGTTATAAAATAATATCCGTTTTGAGAATAATCATAATCCTTGAGGCGTATTTGTTTGCGCTTTGGTAAATCGTTCATTTATATCAGTCCTATGAAAACATCTTCACTGAATAATCATGAGCAAGCATCTCGGCGGTGTCGTCGAGGGGTGCAAGCTCTGCTTTGCCATATTTGCGCTCTATGGCTTTGGTGAGGATATAATCAGTAAGCTTTGGATTCTTGGGTAGCAGCGGACCGTGGAGCCAGGTGCCAATGACATTTTGGGCAATCACGCCCTCATAGAGCGATGCGCCGTCATTGCCGCTGCCCGATATGACTTTGGCAAGCGGAGTGAGCGAGCCTATGTTCATTTTGCCCGAATGGTTTTCAAAGCCTGCAAGCGTGGTGCCTATTGCTTCACATTCACACACTATGTTGCCTATGAAGCGCTCGGGCGCTTCGTCGGAGAAGATGTCAAGAACGCCAAGACCGCCTATTTTTTTGCCGCCGCTTACATAGTGACTGCCAAGGAGCTGATAACCTCCGCACACTGCAAGCATCACGCCGCCGTCGGAAGCAAAGGCTTGAAAATCTTTGGCGCTTGGGCGCAGAGCATCGGCCACAGTGAGGAGCTCGCGCTCGGAGCCGCCGCCTATGAACACAATGTCGGCAGATGAGATATCTATCATATCGCCACACTGAATCTCGGTGATGTCTGCTTCGATGCCTCTTTGGCGAAGGCGGTAGGCAAAGGCTGTGATATTGCCATTGTCACCATAGAGGTTGAGAAGGTCAGGATAGAGATGGACTATATTTATCTTCATTGGTCTGCCTCCTTATCTGACATGAGCTTGAGATTGTCATGCGCGCTAAACATGGCAGTGTAGTTCACAAGTATATAGCACACCTCGCCGCTGCCTGCAACCACCTTTTCAAGAGTTTCGCGCGTGTTGTCAAGAACATCGGCCATGCCAAGCCCTGCATATTTGAGGCGCAGAGCCATCTCATATTTGCGTATGCCCGAAGCGGTAATGCTGCACACATTTGCATCGGCAAGCTTTTCAAAATCAACATCCCACAGCCACGACACATCTTTGCCGTCGCCCGCGCCATCGTTGATGGCTATCATCACATCTTTGGTGCGACCATCCGACATCAGAGTGGAAATTGCCTGATTGAAGCCTGCAGGATTTTTGGCAAGGTTTAAGATAACCGTCTTACCTCCTACCCTGAAAGGCTCCATGCGCGCAATCTGAGGCTTGTAGGCATCGAAGACTGCATTTATGCCGTCGGTAGAGTTGCCGCACTGCGCAAAGGCTATGAGCGAGGCAAGCACATTGTAGATGTTATAAAAGCCTCTGTAGTTGAGACTCAGGGAAAAAACCTTGCCGTTGCAAAAAACATCAAAGGATATGCCATCAGTGAGGTTCACATTCTTTGCAGCATCGTCAAGCTGGGGGCGCTTCAATCCGCACTTGTGGCAGAAGTAATCACCGAGCTGACTGTAGTGATAGTAGTTATACGAAAGCTCTTGTGAGCACTCGGGGCAAAAGCGCCCCTCTTTGGTCTCGCGCATGCCTATGGCGCAATCTTCGTCTACGCCGTAGTATATGCATTTGTGCTCGCCCGACAATCGCGCGCTAAGCGGGTCATCACCATTTAAAATGAGCACAGTGTCAGGGAGAGTGCATAGAGCTTCGTTGAGCATGGCTATGGTGGAGTCAATCTCGCCATAGCGGTCGAGCTGATCGCGAAAAAGATTGGTGACCACAACATAATCGGGTTTCACATGGGGCACCACTCTGCGAAGGCTTGCTTCGTCACATTCGATGGCGGCACAATCGGCTTTGAGCTTGCCAAAAACCGAGGTCTTTGCAATGAATGATGCAGCTACACCCGGGAGCATGTTGGCGCCGATGCTATTGCACACTACCCTATTTCCCCTCGACTCCAAAAGCGAGCAAAGGAGATTGTTGGTGGTGGTTTTGCCATTGGTGCCGCACACCATAACAATGGGACCCTTTAGCTGCCCAGCCAGCCTCCTAAGCAGACCGGGCGAAATGCGCAGAGCAAAGCCACCGGGCGCTGAGGTGCTCATTTTGCCTGCCATGCGGCCTGCCACTGTGAGAAGCTTGCAGGCAATGATGGCAATTATGTCTCTTAATTTGTTCATGTTCATCATATCCTTTTGCGTAGTATGTAAAGGTCATAGCCGTCGGAGATTCGAGTCCCCGACGGCTATGCTGCTGAGGTTATGAATATCAGCCCTTTATACCCCTATCACCCAAGTGAAGGTGTCTGGGTAATCCGTCAACTATAAACGGATAAAGCTCGCCTATTATAAGCGGTCTTGCGTAGTCTTCAAATTCTTTTGTAACGCCTACTCCGTCAGCGCTTATCATGCTGTCGGGCACGCATTTTTCTTTGTTGGCTATTATATTTATGTCACAAAGATCGGTTGATATCAGATACGGGCTATTGGATACTCTTTCAAAAACAATCATCTTGCCGGTATGTCCATCCAAAGCAGCTTTTAAGCCATCGGCACCTGCCATGTATGCTTCGGTTATATCAGAGCGCGAAACCACATGAGATGCACAGCGCTGAAGAGTTGAAAAAACAATGCCTCGTGTTTTTATGCCTGTGTTCTCAACAAGAAAATCAGACAGATACATAGCCGTTCCGCCAAGCAGCTTGTGGCCAAATGAGTCGGTTACATTGTTTGTTCTGTTCTGTTCGCAAACATATTTGCCGTCTTTTGTTTTTATGCCTTCAGAAACTGCTATTGTCACTATTTTTTTCTCTTTTTTAATTTCCTGCACTTTTTTCAAAAACTCGTTGTGGTCAAAAACTCTCTCAGGAAGATATATAAGGTCAGGCCCTGCGCAATCTTCGCATTTTGACAGTGCAGCTGCGGCAGTAAGCCAGCCTGCATTTCGACCCATAATTTCAACCACGCTGATAGAGTCTGTTATGTAGGTGTTGGCATCGCATATGATTTCTTTTATTGCTGTGGCAATATATTTTGATGCCGAACCGTAACCCGGTGTGTGATCGGTCATATCCAGGTCATTATCTATCGTTTTGGGAATGCCTATAAATCTTATGTCAGAACCAATGGTTTGTGCATAATTGGAAAGCTTCATTATGGTGTCCATTGAATCATTTCCGCCAATGTAGAAAAAGTATTTGACATCTAATTTCTTTAAAACTGCAAATATTTTTTCATAAACAGCGCTTTCAACATTCACATCCGGCAATTTATAGCGGCATGTACCCAAAAAAGACGCAGGGGTTCTTTTTAAAAGCTCAATTTCCAGATTGCTTTTAATATATTCCGATAGGTCTATATATTTATTTTGTGACAATCCTTCAATACCATTCACCATGCCGTAAACTGTTTTTACACCACAATCAATTGCAGTTTTGTACACACCTGCAAGGCTCGAGTTGATGACAGCTGTCGGGCCTCCTGACTGACCTACCATTACATTGCCTACTACCATAAACCATCTTCCCCTTTCACATTAATATAATTTGTTTTATTGAAATTATATATTCTAAAAGCAAAAAATATCACCTGCCACAAATCCTGATTTGTGATGAGTTTGGATATTTGGTTTTTACACAAGCTTTGCCAGATTATTAAAATAAAATTCTTATATGTAAATTATATCACAAATATTTTGGGGAATCAATATAAAGAACAAAATTATTAGGTCGAACATCAATAAAAGACAACCAAAAAATTCGGTTGTCTTTTATTTTTTATCGCAATGACATGCTATTGTTTAAAATAGTTGTGCTATACAAAAAGAGCACATCCTGCGAATCAAAGTCTATAAAATTTCCAACGAAGCTGCTTTGCACATATCTTATGTCTACAAGGGTGATTTTTTCATAGGCCGGAGCAAGAAGCGGTGCAAGGCTGGAAGCATAAGAATCTCTGAATATAATAAGCTCCTTGCCCGAGGCGGCATTGGGGTTGATAATTTCCAAAAGCGGCGACGACCCCGAAAGGAACATTTCATAAGGATCTTTGTCATACGCCTTTGTCATGTTATACATATCACCCTGCGCGGCTTTGCCTGTGTCATAATAATTCACTGTGCACTGTGACAAAATGTCATTTGTGAGATATTTTATGGTGTCGGGCTGTGCAACGAGGGCAGATTGGCCCAAAAACACACCATGAAACGGATGGTCGAGAGTGTTTTCGCTATATTCAGCCTTAGCATCGGTGCCCATGCTCTTTGCAAGCAAAGCGGCTATGTCACCAATTTTTTCCTGACGCCAGTGAGAATCGGTGCGATAGTAGTCATCAAGCTCAAGCAGCGGCACAATGTCGATGTAGGTCATATAGTCTGCTTTTGCTTTAAAATCAGCTATGAAGCTGTCATAATCAATTGAAAGATAGCCGTTTGGCTCAGCAAGAAAATAGTTTTTGTCGGGTATGAGCGAAAGATAAAGCTTAGTGTCGGTATCTTTGAGATATGTGTTATAAATATATTCAAATCGCTCGGCTGCATGGTTTGTCATGTCAGCATTGGCAGGATATTCTATCTTGGAAAGATGCCCCTGGGCGCTATAGAGACCGTTGTTGTCTTTTTTGCCGAGCATATACCTTGAAAACAAAGCCTTGAGCTTTCTGAAGCTTTCGCGCAGAGGGAACTGGTCGGCAGTGTAATCTTCAAAATCGGCCATAAATTCGCCCGACACAACCGATGACACACTAAACTCAGGTTTCGACGCCAAGGGGCGGCGTTCGCTGTGGGAATAGGTGGTGTGAGGTTTAAGCCAGCATGCAAGAGAAAGAGAGGCAAGAATAACTGTCATAGTGATTACAAGTATACTTTTTTTCATGTTATTTCATTCCTAAAATCTAAAATACAGAAACGGATTAAACGAGCCATCGGCAAGATACGCGCTCACCACAATCAATAGAAACGCAAGCACCAATACCTCCGCCACATCGAATAAGGCACTTTGCTTTGCCCTATCCCTTGCGCCAAGCCAAAGCCTTTTGCAAAGAGGAGTGGCGCCGATTATAGCCAAAATCAGCACAAATCCATAATTTCTGAGCGCATAGGCAAATTCGGGAGAGAACAGCGACTGCCCCAAAGTGCCAAACATGACACCAAGGTTTGCGATGGCCGATGAAAAACCATTGGCAGCAAAGATGGCAAAGCTTATGATAACAAAAAACAAAACATAAACTCTGCCAAGAATCTTGTGGGAGCTAAGAAAGCGTGCAAAAAAGAATTTTTCCAAAGTGAGAAGCACTCCAAAATACAAACCCCAAATAACAAAATTCCACTCTGCCCCATGCCAGAAGCCTGTGAGAAACCACACCGCAAAGATGTTAAAAAGCATACGACCTTTTTTTACACGGTTGCCTCCAAGGGGAATGTAGACATAGTCTCTGAACCAGGAGCCGAGTGAAATGTGCCATCTGCGCCAAAATTCGGTGATGGAAGATGATATGAAGGGATAGTTGAAGTTTGGCAAAAATTCAAAGCCAAAAATTCTGCCCAACCCGATTGCCATGTCACTGTAGCCCGAAAAGTCAAAATATACCTGAAGCATATAGGCAACGGCATATAACCAGCCATATGCAACTGAAGGTGCTGATGACTCAAGATACGCTGTGCAAAGCTCGCCGAGAGTATTGGCAATGAGCACCTTTTTGGCAAGACCAATAACAAAAGAACGGCAACCCCTCCAGGCTTTGTCGAAGCTGTGAGTTCTTGAAATGAGCTGGCGGCTGATGTCTTGATATCGCACTATGGGGCCTGCTATGAGCTGAGGAAAAAGAGCTACATATGCACCAAGATTTATGATGTTTCTTTGGGCGCTAGTCTCACCGCGATACACATCGACACTATAGCTTATGAGCTGAAATGTGTAAAAGCTTATGCCAATGGGCAACGCCAAAGATAGAAAGGGATATGGAAATCCTGTGAGAGCATTAAAATTGGCAATGAAGAAATCAGCATATTTAAAGTATCCGAGCAGTCCAAGACTAAACACCACCGACACAGTCAAAAACAGCTTTGACAATGTGCGGCCGTGATATTTTTCGATTAAAAGACCGGTCACATAGCTTGCAGCAATGCTTGCCATCA
>JAFVSB010000124.1 GCA_017503945.1 Clostridia bacterium | reverse complement strand
TTCAAACATACCCAAACCTTCTGTCACAGGGGTGGTCGATGAAGCCACTCATCGCGCAATCATTGCTTTACAATATGCTTTCGGCCTTAACCCCGATGGTAATATAACTCCCACATTCTGGAATTTTCTTGTGGCTATCTATGAGGCATATGTGTCCGCCGACAGAATTGTTACAAAGGCGTAATAATTATATTACAAAATAATTTCTTGTGTTGAGTTGTAACCTCATTTGTGATATTGTATAATAGCAATGTTATGAATGGAGGGATTATATGAAGAAGTTATCAATAATTGTAGCTGTCATAGCTTTTATTTTGCTTTTTTCTCCATGCACACATGCTGCAGATGACATTCCCTCTGTATACATAAATGGCACCATTATTGATTCAAATGTTAACTTCGTGATGCAAAACTCTACTATGTATCTGGCTTGTGATGATACCGAGCTTGCATTCGGGGTTGAATCAGCAGTTGATGCAGGCGGCACTGTGTTCACTTTTTCAACGCCTCTGCGAGTTATAACCTACGATTCTGTCACAGGTTCAGTCAATATAACAGACAAAAAATCATTTTTGTATGAGGTTTATGAAAAAGCATATCCATCATATACACACGATGGCAGAGTTTACATTCCTCTCAGAATGTTTTGCACTTCTTTAGGCATGAATGTTGATTATATCCAAAGTGATAATACTGTAAAAATAACATCAATAAGGAACTTTGTTGGTTTGTTCAACTCACATGGAGTTGCTGTGGCTTTCAGGGGAGGAAAATACGGGCTCGTAAACCGAAACGGTGACCTCGTGCTCAGGTTTTCATATGACGATATCTCCAACTTCGATAACCCTGTATATTATAAGCTCACCGACAATCACCGATGCGGTCTTGCAAACTCTGAAGGCAAACTGATTACTGAGATCGCATACAATGAAATCCGCTATGAAAGTCCTTCCATCATTTACATTCGTCAGGGAAGAAAGTGGGGAATGTGTGATATAAGCGGTGAAATTATAATCCCGGTGAAATATGATGAGGTAATTTATAGCTCAAACCTTATCGGCATGGTAAAAAGCGGTGCACAATGGTATCTGCTCGATTGCCGCAAGGGTGAATTGTCTTTTCAATCATATGATGCTGTCTATAAGCTTACCGCAGGCATCCAGACAGATAACTCAATGATTGAAGGCTACTATGTGCAAAAAGGTGACAAATGGGGCTATATCGATAGCTTCGGCACCACAGTTATAAACCTCAAATATGAAGCACTCGACAAATTTGACCAATATGGTCGTGCACGCATGATATATAAGGGCAAATTTGGCATAATAGATTGCGGCGGTCAAGTAATAATTCCTGCTGCATATGACTACATAGATTCTTTTGGCACAATTGATGTTGCAGTAGCGCAGATGGGTAGTAAATTCGGCGCTGTGAATGATAGATTCGAGGTGGTTATACCATTTGAATATGACTATATCTATCCTTTCAACAATCAACATTCTTCAGTTGCCTACAAAGACGGAAAGTTTGGCGTAATCTCATCAGACGGCAAGCATCTCAGTAGCTTCGACTATACCCATATGGAGGAATTTCGTGGCGCTCTTGCTCTTGCCTACAAAAATGGCTATGGCTATCTTGACACCAATGGCAACGAAGTCATACCCACTGTGCACTCCGATGTCAAACAGGGAACAGCTTTGTCTGTGTTTCTCAAAAAAGATGATAAATGGGCTTTGTTTTCTCCGTCGGGCCGTAATCTGACAGGATTCCGCTATACCAGTGCAGGTGCATTCTCAAACGGCTTATCGGCTGTATCTGTAGAAATCGGTGGTATTCAAAAATACGGCTATGTAAACGATTCGGGCGATGTCATCATTCCCTTTGAATACAGTAGCGCTCAAAATTTCAAATATGGCAAAGCTATTGTGACCAAAGGCGGATATAGCGGTATCATAGACATTGAAAACCGTGTGATAATTCCTTTTGAATATACGGGCTTTAATTCTTCATATGATTATAATGTCATTGCTGCAGCCGACCAAAGCGGCAAATGGGGACTCATATCTTTTAACAATCAAAAACTGTGTGATTTTGTGTATGACTATATTTTTGAATATGACAATGGCTATGCCTGCACTTTAAAAGATCACAAATATGGAGTAATTGATACTTTTGGCAACGAGGTGTTGCCACCAATATATAAAACGCAAAAAGCTGCACGCGCTCAGCTTCCGTAAGGAAGCGGCGCATGCAGCTTTTTTGTTTTGGCGATCCTGGATTGCTTACAAATAAAAATGGTGATTGCCTATTGCGGTATAAAACTCTCTGTTTTGAGATATCCAAAAGTTATTTGCAGTTGCAGGATTAAAGAAAAACAAGCAATCTCCAATAGGATTGTTTCCGCCAAGTGCGTCTTTGGCTGCACTTGTGCAATTGTCATCGGGCGTTTGATGTATACTTCCGTTAAGGGTTGGTTGATATTGCACACCATACTTGGTGTCAAATATTACCTCTTTTATACTGTCAGGGTACTCATCGGATTTCACTCTGTTCAATACACAATTGGCAACGGCAAGCTTACCTTCATAGCTCTCGCCGCAGCTTTCGGCATGAACGATTTTTGAAAGCCAGTACAGCTCATCTTCAGTGCCCATGTATTCATTTCCAAACAAAAGCTCTTTGGTGGGGATGTCGATTATTCCGCTGATTTCAAGTGAGGCTTTCTGTTGAAAGGCAATTATTGCTGCTAAAGTCTCAAGACCAAAAAAGCCTTTTTCATCTTTGATTTCATATCCTTTGTTTTCAAGCTCTGTTTGCACATTTGATATTGTTTTGCTTTTTGCACCAAGCTTTTCGCCATATTGTGCACATGAAGCATTCGCAGTAAAGCATAGAGCGAAAATGAGCGAAATGGCACAGGTTATTAGTTTTTTCATCATCTCTTTTCCTTTCGTAATATTTAAAAAATACCATACTATTATATTTGTTTCAGGGCAAAAAATCAACGGCTGTAATCGGTTATAAAACCGTCTCAGCCGTTGTCAGATGTTATTATTGAATTAATTGAAAAAGATGCTTAAATCTTCTCGCATATACTGCATCATACCATTATTTGTTATATTCCTTAATCTTTCTTTCCATTTCCCGCTTTGCACTGTTTGCAGCTATGGTCTGGCGTTTGTCATAGTTCTTTTTGCCTCGTGCAAGACCAAGCTCAATTTTTATTCTTTGACCTTTAAGATAAACCTGTGTAGGCACAAGTGAATATCCTTTTTCTTTTATTTTGCCAATAAGCTTTCTGATTTCAAACTTGTGCATAAGAAGTTTTCGTTCTCTTAGGGGGTCACGGTTGAAAATATTACCCTTTTCATATGGACTTATGTGCATGCCTTTGAGCCACACTTCGCCTTTTTCAATCGAAGCATATGAATCTTTGATGTTTACCTGACCCAATCTGAGCGACTTAACCTCTGTGCCGGCGAGCTCTATTCCGCATTCATATTTTTCTTCTATGAAATAATCGTGATATGCTTTTTTATTTTGAGATATTGTTTTTATGTTTTCACTCATCGTTATCACCGCTTTCTATTATAAAATCAATTTCTTTGTGTTTGCTATCAGCCCTTTTTACTTTGATTGTTAGCTCATCGCCGATGGCATAAATCTTTGATGTATGCTTGCCAATTAGGGTAAGTGTTTTTTCGTCATATTCATAATAATCGTCATCAAGATCTCTCACAGATATAAGCCCTTCAATTCCAAAATCAGTCTCGGCAAAAATGCCGAATGAAGTGATCGAAGATATGGTAGCATGAAACTTTTCGCCTATCTTTTGTGCCATATATTCGGCTTTTTTCATATCAGTAGCTTCGCGCTGGGCTTCCATAGCATTTATTTCGGCTTCGCTCGAGCTTTTGGCCGCTTTTTTTACAAATCCTGAAAGGAATTTTTGGCGATTGGGCGTTAGGCCATATTTTATATGCTCTTTTATAATTCTGTGAATGACAAGATCAGGGTATCGTCTTATAGGGGAGGTAAAGTGGCAATAGTGCTCAAATGCCAACCCAAAATGCCCCAGGTTTTCTTCGGAGTATTTGGCTTTCATGAGTGAGCGCAGCATAAATTTGCTTATCATAAGCTCTTTGCTGCTTCCTTTGATTTTGGAAAGCATATCAGCAAATGCACCCGGGTGAGGATTGTCGCGGTTTCCCTTGTAAGCAAATCCAAACTGTGCGGCAAATTTTGCAAAGGCGTTTATTTTCTCGTATGATGGCTTCTCATGTACTCTGTATATAAACGGAAGCTCAGCCCAATACATCTGCTGCGCCACACACACATTTGCAGCAAGCATAAATTCTTCAATCAATGACTGTGCATCGTTTGAATATACCTTATATGCATTCACCGCTTTTCCGTTTGCGTCAAGAGTGAGCCTCACTTCAGGGAAATCAAAATCTATGCTGCCTCTTGACATTCTGTTTGACTTTAGCTTTAGTCTTAGCTCGTTCATGGTGGCAATTGCATCTTTAAGCTCGGCATATTTTTCTTGCTTTTCTTTGTCGCCTTTAATAATTGCATCCACATCATCATATGTCATTCGATATTTTGAATTTATTATGCTCTCTTTGATTTCATGTGCCACGATTTTACCGTTTGCGTCAAAATCCATAATGACTGACAAAGCCAATCTGTCACAATTGGGATTGAGACTGCACAATCCATTTGATAAGTGAGTAGGGAGCATCGGCACCACAACCCCTGGCAGATACACACTGGTGCCTCTTTTTCTGGCTTCAATGTCGAGTGCACAGTTTTCCGATACATAATATGTCACATCGGCAATGTGCACACCGAGCCTGTATCCGTTTTGGGTTTTTTCTATTTCCACAGCATCATCAAAATCCTTGGCATCTTCGCCATCAATGGTGAAAATCAAGTGGTCTGTGTAGTCTTCGCGCCCCTCGATTTCTTCATCATACACTCTGTCGCCAAAAGCTAAGGCAGAAAGCTCAACCTTGCTTGGGAACTCAGGGGTGAGACCATATTGCGCCATTATGCATTTGATGTCCACATCTTTTTCATATTCAAACCCGAGAATTTGCTCAATCACTCCTGAGGGGCTCTCGTTTTTGTCGGGCCATTTTGTTATTTTCACCACCACTTTTTGCCCGTCGGCCTCAGGTTTGCAATGCTTTTTGGCAATATATATATCCGTTTGAAACGATTTGCTGTCGGCAGTAACAAATGCAAAATTCTTCCCCTGGTGGTATGTTCCGCTGATCCTTTGCATGCCATGTGCAAGCACTTTCACAATGCTGCCTTCACTGCATTTGTCGCTTGATTTAATTTTGCGCATTACCTTTAGCAGTACGCTGTCTTTATCGTATGCGCCATTGACCTTAGCTGGATTCACAAAATATTTTTCGCCGTCATCTGTGACAACAAAGCCATAGGCTTTTCCTTTTGAATAATAAGTACCTTTTATAAAACCGCTGCCCTCAACGGGTTGATACTTGTTTTTGGAATTTTTGTATATCTTACCTTCTGCTTCAAGCTCATTTAAAATACACTCCAATTCTATTCGTGCATCTTTGGGCACGCAAAGAATGTTCATGATTTCTTTGATGTTCATTGGATTGTATTCATCTGAAGATATAAAACTGAATATTTTTTCTTTTCTCTTCATATGTCCTCACATATATGAATTTTTAACTGAACAAATATAGTATACCATAAATTTCAAAAAAAGATATATTTTTTTCAAAAAATTTTAAAACTTGCTTGAAAAAAAAGCGATAGATGGTATAATGGTGATATACTAAACATATGGAGGTTAATTTATGACTTTTTTGCCTGCTGATATATTAATTCCTGCCATTTCCGATAAAACAGCATGGAGTGTAGTTGCGTGCGATCAATACACTTCCGAGCCTCAATATTGGAATGTAGTGAAAAATCTCACACAGGGTAAGGACTCTGCTTATCATGTTGTTCTTCCGGAGATTTATCTGGAAGATGAC
>JAFVSB010000123.1 GCA_017503945.1 Clostridia bacterium | reverse complement strand
CAAAAATGATTTCAAATCGTTGAAAATGTGAAAAACCACTTGAAATGTCAATTTTTTTGTGATAGCGTTTAATTGTGATTTGGCACAAGGTTTACATAATTTACTATTGTTTACTTGTGTGAAAATAAGCTCAAACCGTTGTGGCTCAAGGGCTTGGTGTATTTTTGCAATGTGAGGAAGTGAGGTGTTTGTAATTTATGAGCGATATTTTTGATGATATGCCGCTGGTGGAAAACGGCGAAGTTATATCCAAAGAGCATGAAGTGATATCTTCAGCAGAGGCGGAAATTATTCAAAATTTCCCTGATAGTTCTGAGGATGTCGACATTGAGCTTAAATACAAACGCTTTGTAGATTATTTTCTCGTGTGCGGTAACAAATCAAAGTCGGCTAAGCTGGCAGGATTTAATGCATCAAGTGCTGACTCACTTAAGGCACAGGCCTGCAAGGCTTTTAAACGCCCTGAGGTGCAGAAATATTATGAGCTCAGGAAAGATGAGCTTGCCAAAAAGTCTGAAATATCCTATGAGGCATATATGTCGGAGCTTGTGAGCATTGCCACCTTTGACATCAAGGATGTGGTTGAAACTGAGGTTGTGATTTCTCAGGATAAGAGCTTTACAGGTGAAGCGGTGTATTCGGTGCATTTTAAAAACATTGAGGACATTCCCGTGTTTGCGAGAAAAGCCGTCAAATCAATTGAAATTGCCAAAGACGGTACGCCAAAAATGATATTCTATGATAAGCTTGCAGCGCTAAAAATGATTGGCGAAATCAAAGGCTTTATGAGTGCACAATCAGGTGATGACGAGGACGATGGCGGCATTGTCATGATACCGAGTGTGCTTCATATTGATGATGAAGCACCTATGCAGGTGAGTGTATGAGCAAAAATGTAGTATGGGAGCCTCAGCACAAGCAGGCGGTGTTTATGAGCCGACCTGAATATGAAGCACTGTATGGCGGTGCAGCAGGCGGCGGTAAATCAGATGCACTTCTGATTGAAGCTCTGAGGCAGATTGATATTCCTCACTACAAGGCAATTATACTTAGAAAGACCTATCCGCAGTTATCGGAGCTGGAGGAACGCTCGGCTGAGCTTTATCCTCGAATATGCAAAAAGGCAAAATACAATGCATCTAAGCATTTTTGGAAGTTTCCATCAGGTGCGCTGATATATTTTGGTGCTATGCAGAGAACTGCCGACAGAATCAAGTATCAGGGTAAGAGATATGATCTCATATGCTTTGATGAGCTGACGCACTTTACCTATGACGAATACTCGTATATGTTTTCGCGAAACAGGCCTTCGGGTCCGGGTACGAGAGTGTATATGCGCTCAACTACCAATCCCGGTGGAATAGGTCACGGATGGGTCAAGGAAAGATTTATCACAGCTGCTCCGCCATTTACTCCCATAAGAGAATATCACGAGGTGGAGCTTCCCGACGGTACCAAATTGAAAACCCACAGAGACAGGATATTTATTCAGTCCACTGTGTTTGACAACAAAAAGCTTTTGGAAAACGACCCTGATTATATTGCCAATCTGGCATCACTGCCTCAGGCGGAGCGTGATGCACTGCTCTACGGCAACTGGGACAGCTTTGACGGCCAGGTTTTCACGGAGTTCAGAGACAATCCCGACGGATATGACACAGGCAAGGACACTCATGTGATAAACGGCTTTGATGTGCCTGCTCACTGGAAAAGATTTGTGTCATTTGACTTTGGATTTTCTCACCCATATTCGATTGGGTTTTGGACAATTCATCCGTCAAGCGGTACCTTATACCGATATCATGAGATATATGGTTGTGCGTCCAATACGCCAAACAAAGGCTTGTATCATCCGCCTGATGTTATTGCAAAAAGGATTCGCGAATATATGGATTATGAGTCAAAAAAATGCGGTGTGAGACTGCATTACAGATGTGTAGCCGACCCTGCAATTTGGGACGACAGATACGGCAGTGAAGCATCACCTGCAAAGGTTATGCAAAAATACGGTGTGTATTTTGAAAAAGGCAATCATGAAAGACTTGCAGGAAAGATGCAGATACATTATAGGCTTGAATTTAACGAAAGCGGTTTCCCTAAAATGTATATATTCAAAAACTGCAGGGATTTTATAAGGACCATGCCTACGATTGTGTATGACAAGCACAATGTTGAAGATATTGATACAGAGTGCGAGGACCATATTTATGACGAGACAAGGTATTTCCTTATGATGAATCCTATAGCGGTGCCTGATCGCACCAAGAAAAAGCAAATAGGCGGATTTAACCCGCTTAATCAATAAATTTGAGGTGATTTAATATGGCTAAGAAAAAGAACGATGCTGTGAATCCTGATTTTGCAGACATGGAAAATCCAACATTTTTTGAAAGTGTTGATGATATGAATGAGTCGGGGTTGGTTGATGATGGAATCATCTATTCTGATTCGGGTGATAGT
>JAFVSB010000122.1 GCA_017503945.1 Clostridia bacterium | reverse complement strand
CACCCGAAACGATAGAGCTTGCAAGTGAAATCAGTGAGGCATATCTCATAAACAAACTCGAAATTGTCTCGGCAAGACTTGAATATTTCAAAAATATAATAAAATCTTGATTTTATTCATGAATTATAAACAAAACAGTGCGGATTTTTCCGCACTTTCTCTTTTATTATCTATAAAAATTCCTCAAATTGGGAAAAAATTAAAGAAAAGCTTGAATTTTTCTTTTTTTTGGTATAGAATTAAGGGTGGTTAAGTAGAAATAAAATTTGGAGGTAATAGGAAATGGCACATAAGTATGTTTATCTTTTTTCCGAAGGTAATGCTACTATGAGAGAAATCCTCGGCGGTAAAGGTGCTAACCTTGCTGAAATGACCCATATCGGTCTTCCGGTTCCCCAGGGTTTCACAGTATCTACTGAGGCTTGCACTCAGTACTATGAAGACGGCCGTAAAATCAACGATGAGATCCAGGCTCAGATCATGGAATATATCGTAAAAATGGAAGAAGTCTGCGGCAAAAAATTTGGTGACAAAGAGAATCCTCTTCTCGTATCTGTTCGTTCAGGTGCCAGAGCATCCATGCCCGGTATGATGGACACAATCCTCAACCTCGGTCTCAACGAAGAAGTTGTTGAAACCATGGCTGCCAAAACAGGCAATGCAAGATGGGCTTGGGACTGCTACAGAAGATTTATTCAGATGTATTCCGATGTTGTTATGGAAGTAGGCAAAAAATACTTCGAACAGCTCATCGATGAAATGAAAGAAGCTAAAGGTGTTACTCAGGATATCGACCTCACAGCCGATGACCTCAAAGCTTTGGCTGCTTCCTTCAAAGCAGAATACAAAAATAAAATCGGCAAAGACTTCCCCACTGATCCCAAAGAACAGCTCATGGGTGCAGTAGAAGCTGTATTCCGTTCATGGGACAACCCCAGAGCCAATGTATACCGTCGTGACAACGATATCCCTTATTCATGGGGCACAGCCGTTAACGTTCAGATGATGGCTTTTGGTAACATGGGTGATGATTGCGGTACAGGTGTTGCTTTCACTCGTGATCCTGCTACCGGTGAACCCGGTCTCATGGGTGAATTCCTTGTTAATGCACAGGGTGAAGATGTTGTTGCTGGTGTTCGTACTCCCATGCCTATCGCTCAGATGGCAGAAAAATTCCCCGAAGCATTCGAAGAATTCAATAAAGTTTGTGCTATATTGGAAGACCACTATAGAGACATGCAGGATATGGAGTTCACCATTGAAAACAAAAAACTCTATATGCTCCAGACAAGAAACGGCAAGAGAACTGCAAAAGCTGCTCTCAAAATCGCTTGTGACCTCGTTGACGAAGGCATGATCGATAAGAAAAAAGCGGTTGCAATGATTGACCCCCGTAACCTTGATACACTTCTTCATCCCCAGTTCGATGCAAAAGCTCTCAAAGCTGCAACTCCCATGGGCAGAGGTCTTGGTGCTTCCCCAGGTGCTGCATGCGGTAAGGTAGTGTTCACTGCAGAAGATGCAGAAAGCTGGAATGCAAGAGGCGAAAAGGTTATCCTTGTTCGTCTTGAAACATCTCCCGAAGATATCACAGGTATGAAAGCTTCTCAGGGTATCCTCACAGTTCGTGGCGGTATGACCTCTCACGCAGCCGTTGTTGCTCGTGGCATGGGCACTTGCTGTGTATCCGGTTGTGGTGATATCAACATGGACGAAGAAAACAAAAAGTTCACCCTTGCAGGTAAAACATTTACCGAAGGCAGTGAAATTTCAATCGATGGTTCCACAGGTAACATATATGATGGCATCATCCCCACAGTTGATGCTGAAATCGCTGGCGAATTCGGCCGCATCATGGAGTGGGCAGATGAATTCAGAAAGCTCAAAGTTCGTACCAATGCCGACACTCCCGCTGATGCTAAAAAAGCTCGCGAGCTCGGTGCAGAAGGTATCGGTCTTTGCCGTACAGAGCACATGTTCTTCGAAGCTGACAGAATCGCTGCTTTCCGTGAAATGATCTGTGCTGACACAGTAGAAGAAAGAGAAACTGCTCTCGAAAAAATTCTTCCTTATCAGCAGGGTGATTTCGAAAAACTCTACGAAGCACTCGAAGGTAACCCCGTTACCATCAGATTCCTCGATCCCCCGCTTCACGAGTTTGTTCCCACCGAAGAAGCCGACATTGCAGCTTTGGCAAAAGCTCAGGGCAAATCTGTGGAAGATATCAAAGCTATCATTTCATCTCTCCATGAATTCAATCCCATGATGGGTCATCGTGGTTGCCGTCTTGCAGTAACATACCCTGAAATTGCAAAAATGCAGACCAAGGCTGTTATCCGTGCGGCTATCAATGTTAAGAAAGCTCATCCCGATTGGAACCTCGTTCCCGAAATCATGATTCCCCTCGTTGGTGACATCAAAGAGCTCAAATATGTTAAGAATGATGTTGTTGCTACAGCAGATGCTGAAATCGCAGCTGCAGGTGCTGACCTCAAATATGAAGTTGGCACAATGATTGAAATCCCCAGAGCTGCTCTCACAGCTGATGACATCGCAAAAGAAGCTGAATTCTTCTGCTTTGGTACCAATGACCTCACTCAGATGACATATGGTTTCTCAAGAGATGATGCAGGTAAGTTCCTCGATGCTTACTATGATGCTAAGATTTTTGAAAACGATCCTTTTGCAAAGCTCGACCAGACAGGCGTAGGCAAGCTTATGGAACTCGCTGTTGAACTCGGCAAAAAGGTTCGTCCTGAAATGCACTGCGGTATCTGTGGTGAACATGGCGGTGACCCCGTGTCAGTAGAATTCTGCCACAAAATTGGTCTTGACTATGTTTCCTGCTCACCTTTCCGTGTGCCGATTGCTCGTCTTGCAGCAGCACAGGCTGCTATCAAATATGGGGAGGACTAATCTGTACTTCAGTTTTAAGGTTAATTTCGACCAAGCAGAAGCATACAGAAAATCAACAGACCAATATCTTCGTGCAAAACAGTGGGAAGATTTAACTGT
>JAFVSB010000011.1 GCA_017503945.1 Clostridia bacterium | reverse complement strand
TGAGGAGTGTGTGTGGATATGCATGCATTGCGGTCATATTGTCAAAGGCAAAACACCGCCGCAAATGTGCCCCGTTTGCAAAAAGCCTCAAAGTCATTTCAAACAAAAAGAACAAAATTATTAAAAAACAAAAAAGCAATCGCTCATATGATGCGATTGCTTTTTTACTTTTTGCTGTATTAAAGATTGTTTTTATTCTGATTTTTGTTATTATCCTTGTTGTTTTTCTGGTTTTGATTATTGTTTTGGTTGTTCTGGTTGTTTTGATTGTTCTCATTTTTATTGATCATGTTTAACACCTCCAAGCATATTATGACTCAAAAACCAAAAAAAATGTATTTATAACTATGTATAATACACACTTGAAAATTTTAGTTTTTTATGTTATACTTTTTGTAGTATAAATACATAAGGAGAATTTGTATGATTGGATATTATAATGTATCCGTGATATTAACATATGTGAGCCTATGTACGGCAGTTGTGGGCATGACAGTTGCGCTTACAGGTGATGTAAAGCTTGCGCTTTTGTGCCTTATGGTGTGCGGCTTGTGTGATATGTTTGACGGAACGATTGCCCGAAGATGCAAACGCACAGATGATGAAAAATCATTTGGAATACAAATTGATTCGCTTTGTGATCTGGTTTGCTTTGGTGTGTTTCCTGCAATGCTTGGTTATGGAATCAAAAACATTGAAGTAAACACCTTTGATATAGTGTCATCTGCCCTATTTGTGCTTGCTGCAATAATAAGGCTTGGCTACTTTAATGTTCAGGAAATCAACAGAACCACGCAAGGTGAAGGCAAACGCGAATATTACGAAGGCTTGCCTGTCACTTCGGTATCACTTCTATTGCCGGTTATATTTTTGATGGATGTGTATATTGAGCCGCTGGTAACCATAAAAGTGTATAGTGTGGCTCTGCTTTTGATTGCCTTTGCTTTTGTTTCAAAGTTCAAAATCAAAAAGCCCTACATGCACAGTCTTATATTGGTTGCCTTTGTTGGACTGCTGATTTTCCTCTTGATTTTAAAGGAAGGAGACAATATTTCAAATGCCTCATCGACTATATCATTCATTTTGCGGTCGATGTCTGCTTAAGATTTTAACAGCGCCTGCTATATCAAAAATGGCAGGCGCTTTTATGAACAGCGGACTATCTAAAGCGTATATAAATAAATTTATAAAAGACAACAAAATTGACATGTCGGATTATAAAATTGAAAACTGGTCTTGCTTTAATGATTTTTTTACAAGAAAGCTAAAACCAGGCAAAAGAACGCCCGATATGCACCCTGATGCGCTGATATCGCCTTGTGACGGATATCTTAGTGCATACAAAATCGGACCCGACTCAAAATTCACAATCAAAAACTCGGTGTATACAATATATGACCTTTTGCAAAACGAGGATTTGTCTATGAGTTATCAAGACGGGATATGTCTTATTTTTCGTCTGACTCCTAAGGATTATCACAGATATATCTATATTGACAACGGCGCAAAAGGGAAAAATGTTTTCATTCAGGGCAAGCTTCACACGGTGAGACCTGTTGCATTCGACAAGGTGAAGGTGTTTAAAACAAATTCCAGAGAATACACCCTACTGAGAACCAACAATTTTGACGATGTTGTGTTTATGGAAGTGGGTGCAATGCTGGTGGGCAAAATATGTAATTATCATCAGGAGCACAATTTCAGACGCGGCGAAGAAAAAGGCAAATTTGAATTTGGCGGCAGCACCATCATGATGCTGCTAAAAAAAGATACCGTGTGCATAAATGATGATATATATCAAAAAAGTGCAAACGGAAATGAAACCAGGGTGCTGCTGGGAGAAAAAATAGGATACAGAATCAACTAAAAAAAGCGCGTAATGCGCTTTTTGTGTTATATATCTACTTTTTCAAATTGATAATCTGACCAGGAGATTTTATCGCCATGTTCTTCTTTAAGCAAAGAAGGTTTAGAGATTAACTCCAGTTTTTGAGCGCGCGTTAATTTTTTGATGAAAACTTCAAGCCTTGAAGCGGTGGACCTATCGGCACTGCTCCACACCGCCTGTATGCTCACTGCCCGATTGGCACGGGTATATTTGGCGCCTTTTTTGTTGCCTGAGGTGTGCTCGCTAAATCGTTTGGCCACATCTTTGGCTATGCCGGTGTAAAGTGTTCCTTTTTCACATTTTATTATATAAGTATAGTACATAATATATCCCCTGCTTTGCAACAGGCTGCCGCAAAAATGCGGCAGCCTGTTGTGATTTATTCTTTTTGACTTATAAGATTCAAAAATGCTTTTGTTCTTTCATTTTTGGGATTGTCTATAACTTCTGAAGGTGTGCCCTGTTCTGCTATAATGCCATTATCCATGAAGATTATTCTGTCAGACACATTTTTGGCAAAACCGATTTCATGAGTTACAATGACCATGGTGATATTTTGCTGAGCAAGACTGCGTATAACCTTCAAAATTTCACCTGTCAATTCGGGATCGAGAGCCGAAGTGGGTTCATCAAAAAAGAGGATTTTGGGCTTTAATGCCAAAGCCCTTGCAATAGACACTCGCTGCTGCTGACCGCCCGAAAGCTGACACGGATATGAATCTAATTTATCAGAAAGGCCAACTCTTGAAAGAAGCTCTTTGGCATGCTCATCAATCCCTGC
>JAFVSB010000121.1 GCA_017503945.1 Clostridia bacterium | reverse complement strand
CCTTTTTTGCGAAGGGCATTCTGGAAATACTGAAGCGACTCATTGTCTTCAAAATTGGTTGAGCCAAGCAGACGCTTGAGCCAGCGACCCTCTACGATGTATACACCATCTTCAACCCTGCAGGTGAAGGGGGCTTCGTCTTCATAGGAAATCACCTGCACCTCGTCTTCATCTTCATCAAAGAGAACGGGCACGGGGATATCATCAAGAATTGATGCCACATAGTTCATAAGCTCCGACACACCCGAGTTGGTGGCAGCAGAGATTTGAAACACCTTGTAGCCCCTTTGCTCCATCTCGGCGCAAAAGCTGTCATAGATGGACGCATCATACACAAGGTCGCGCTTGTTGGCAGCTACAATCTGAGTGCGGCTGGCAAGAGTGGGATTATACATTTCAATCTCTTTGTTTATAAGGTCAAAGTCTTCGATTGGGTTTCTGCCCTCGATGCCCGAAGCATCAACCACATGAATGAGCAAGCGGGTGCGCTCTACATGGCGCAAAAACTCATGCCCAAGACCTATGCCCTCGCTTGCACCCTCGATGATGCCCGGGATATCTGCCATGACAAAGCTTCTGCCCACGCCCATGTCCACCACGCCAAGATTTGGCTCCAAGGTGGTGAAATGATAGTTGGCAATTTTGGGGCGGGCATCACTCACAACAGACAAAAGTGTGGATTTGCCCACATTGGGAAAGCCCACCAAGCCAACATCGGCAAGGAGCTTGAGCTCCATGATGATGTCACGACGCTCACCCTCGGTGCCGCTTTTGGCAAAGCGAGGTATCTGGCGGGTGGCAGTGGCAAAGTGACAGTTGCCCCAGCCGCCGTTGCCGCCCTTGGCAACAACAAACTGCTGCCCTATTTGCTTAAGGTCGGCTATGATGCGGCCCGATTCAGCATCTTTGATGATGGTGCCCACAGGCACCTTTACAAAGAGGTCCTGACCGTTTTTGCCGCTTGATTTGGCAGCTTTGCCGTCTTCACCGTTCTGAGCTTTATAATGCCTGCGATAGCGAAAATCCATGAGGGTGCTGAGTTTTTCATCAACCACAAAGATAACATCACCGCCATGACCGCCGTCACCGCCATCGGGACCGCCTGCAGCCACATATTTTTCGCGATGAAACGAAACAAGGCCATTGCCGCCGTTGCCGGCTTCTACATATATTTGAGCTGTATCTGCTAACATGAAAAAACCCTCGCTTTCAGAAAAAGAAAATCTCAAGCGCTAAAGGCACCTGAGATTTCGTTTTTAATTAATGTTATTCAGCAATCTCGTAAACACTAACCTGCTTTTTGTCTTTGCCGACTCTTTCGAATTTAACTTTTCCGTTAACTACGGCAAAGAGAGTGTCGTCGCTGCCTTTTTTAACATTGATACCGGGATGGATTTTGGTACCTCTCTGTCTCACGAGGATGTTGCCTGAGAGAACATACTGACCGTCGCCTTTTTTAACACCAAGTCTTTTGGACTCACTGTCACGGCCGTTTTTGGTACTACCCATACCTTTTTTATGCGCAAACAACTGAATG
>JAFVSB010000120.1 GCA_017503945.1 Clostridia bacterium | reverse complement strand
TTTGAAAGTGAATAAATTTTTTGAAAAAATCTATAATGCTTTGCCGGCTGCATATGAACGATTCCATATATTGCAGACGGCAAAAGCAGCGGCACAAATGATTTTTGTGCGTCGCTGCGTGCATGGATTTTTTCAAAAAATTGCTTTCAAAACTCAGCGGCTAAGAGGGGTTGCAAAGGGGAGAGATTCTCCCCTTTGATAAACAGATAAACAATAATTTATAATAATTCTCCAACTACTATATTTCATAATTGCCTGTTATATTTATTTCATTGTTGGTTTCCGAAAGATAATCCTTGCCGTCTACAATGACCTTGTCACCTTTTGCAAGGCCTTTGGTGATTTCGGTGTATTCATCATCGCTGACACCTGTTGTGACCTTGACTTTCTTACCCACATTGCCATCGACAACATACACATAGTAGTCCTCACCTTCGTTGATAAGTGCCTTTGATGGAACTTTGATGATGCCATCGAGCGATGCGGTGGTGAGGGTGATGTCGGCAATCATGCCTGCTTTGATGGCAGAGTCGGCATTGTCGATGGACACCTTGACGGTGTAAAGACCTGTCATGTCGTTTTTGACAGGGTTGACAAGTGTGACCGAGCCCTCAAGATTTTCGATGTTTGCCGATGCAATCGAAATGAGCGCCTTAGTGCCCACATCTATGAGCGGGATTACGCTTTCGGTGACATTAATTTCGGCATCAACCATAGAGGTGTTTCGAATGTCAAAAGCAACCGAGCCTGCCGCTGTCATTTGCCCCTCGCTCACATTGCACACTGCCACATAACCCGAAATAGGTGCGGTGATGGTGGTGTTGGAAAGGCTGTTTTGCGCAATGTTGAGAGAAGCACGGGCAGAATTGACCGAGGCGGATGCCGTCTCCACCGAAGAACGAGCTGCATTTTCGGCAAGAGTGATGTTTTCCTGAGCATTATTCAGAGCATTTTGCGCATTGGTGAGCGCAGTTTTGGCAGCATCAAAAGCTGCCGATGATGTGGCAGACGCAGTTTTGTAGTTTTCCTCGGCAGATACAAAAGCTGAACGAGCCGAATCCAGCTCAAGCTGACTCGCACCTCCCATATCAAATAGCTGCTTGGTGCGCTCGTATGCCGCTTTGGCATCGTTCATTGACTGCTCGGCAAGCTTGTGTGATGATGCATTTTCATAGAGGAGTTTTTCACGGTCATAGTTTGCCTTTGCCTGATCGTAGGCAGTCTGCGCATTGAGGAGTGCCTGTTTTGCCTGAGATTTTTGCTGCTTAGATGACGAATTTACCACCGAGTTGTAGCCAGCAAGCGCGCTTTCATATGCAGCGAGAGCCTGCTCATAGCTGAGGCGGATGTCGGTAGCATCAAGGCGGGCAAGAACATCGCCAGCGCTTACATAGTCTCCCTCTTTCACGCTCACACTCTCTGCCTTGGCATTCACCTTTGCCACAACGCTCACACTCTCCGCTGCACTTAAGGTGCCCGAAAAGGTGACTGTGGATTCGATGCTGCCTGCCCCTGCTTCAAACACCGATACATTAACTCCAGTGGCGGTAAGCTCTGGCTTGTCTTTGTCTGAGCAGCTGCACAGAGCACACATGCATATTGTCAGAAATATCGCTGTAAGTTTTCTTTTCATGTTTTTATACCCCCACTGTTATCTGATAATTATAGTTCTCTACCGCAAGTTTGTAAGTAAGTAGTGCATTTTCATATGAGATTTCCGTCATGGTGAGCTCATCGGACAAAGCGGTGAGCACAGACGAAGTTATCATGCCCATTTCAAAACGAAGCTTGTTTACTTCATACTCTTTCTTTTTGTAATCAAGCTTTTTTTGGGCAACCGAGGCGGCATTTGCGGCATTTATTGCATCATAATAGGCGCTCTTGATTAGCAAAGCTATGTTTCTTTTGCCTGTGTTATAGTTGTGGGTAGCTGAAAGATAGTCGGCATAGGCAGTATGGTATTTTGGGTTTTCTTCGCCAAGCACTCCCGAGGTTTTGTAATATTTTTCCGAAAGGTCTGCACTCACCTTGAGTGCTTTGACATCATAGCGCGTTTCAAGCGCCTTGGCAGTATCGGCCGCAAGATCGTGTTCAAAGCTTGGAACAGTTAAGGAATCGGTGAGGCTGAATGCTGCACTGTCGGCTGCCCCGAGAGTTATTTTAAGGCTATGCATGGCAAGGTCATTGTTTTGCTGAGAACTCAAAAGATTGTTTCTTGCTTCTTCAAGAGCAATTTCGGCATTTGCAACATCTAACTGAGTGCACATGCCAAGCTCATATTTTTGCTTTGTTACGGCAAGATTGTCCTCAGCTCTGTGAACTCCGCTGAGTGCCACCTCACAAAGCCTGAGCGTGTTTTTGCAGGTGTAGTATTTCTCGGTGACACCATATGCAATTCCCGCCTCGATCTTTTTGCGCTCGTCGGAGGCAAGGTCAAGGTAGGCACTGTACATATTGACATAGTATCCGTTTTTCACATATAACATATCAAAATTTGAGCTTACAACAATTGGCAGATTCTTGCTTTCTTTCTTTGCCTCAGCAGCGGCTTTGACCTGCTTAGAGAGGCTTGTTTTGTTGGCATCTGCCATTTCAAGCTCGGGACTGTACTCTTTTGCCATTGAGATGGCAGATTCAAGCGAAAGAGGCTGAGCGTCTGAAGCATATGCCGAAGCTGCCGAAAATACCAAAACTGATGACATCACCAGTGCAACTGTTCTTTTTAGCATGATATATCATCCTCCTTTATGTGTTTTGCGCTTCTTTTGGATTTGCGCTGCTCTAATCTTTCATCTACTGCCGAATACAAAACAGGAATCAGATAGAGCGTAAGGAAAGTTCCCACCAATAGTCCTCCCAAAAGAACTATTGCCAGCGGCTGCATCATTGCCGAGCCACCGTCTCCCGACAGTGCCATGGGCAAAAAGCCGAGAATAGAAGTGAGCGAGGTCATGAGAATGGGGCGCATGCGCGTGATGCCTGCCTTTATAATAAGGTCATTGCGCAAAGCAGATGGGTTTTCTTCTTTTGATTGATTGATAAACTCTATGAGAACTATGGCATTGTTTACGATGATACCCATGAGCATGAGAATGCCTATGCACGAAACGACAGAAAGTCTGCTGCCTGTGACAACGAGTGAAAGCACAACACCTATCATGGCAAGAGGAATGGTGCCGAGGATTATAAACGGCTGAATCAAGCTGCCAAACTGTGCCGCCATTATCATATACATGAGAAGAATGCCGAGCAAAATGGCAACAAACAGCTGGCTCATGGCGTCAATCATTATCTCATAGCTGCCCGATGATTCGCGCATGATGCCATCGGGCGCGGGAAGCGACTTCATGGCCTCATCAAATTTTGCCGTGGCAGTGCCGAGGTCGGTGCCATGGAGTTTGGCAGACAATGTGAGCACCCTTTTTTGATCCACTCTGGTAAGCGAGGTGTAGCCCTCTTCAACGCTCAAGTCTGCAATGTCCGACACAGCCACCCAACTGCCGAGTGGAGTTTTGATGCGCATGGTGCGCAGTTTTTCGTAGGTGTCGGCATAGTCGGAGGGATATTTTAACCTTATGTCATATTCGCTGCCACCCTCTGAATATTGCGAAGCTGTGACGCCCGATATTATGTTGTCAACCAGTGCAGCAGTCTGCACGGGAGTGAGACCGTGCATGAGTGCCTTGGCACTGTTGGGGCGTATGTGAAGCTCATATTTGCTGTCGGCTATTGAAGTGGAGGTTTCCGCCACACCGTCGATTTGCGCAAGCACCTTTTCGGCATCGAGCACATATTGCTCGAGGAGCTTGTCATCACTTCCGCTGAACTGTATGCTCATTTCATCAGATGATGCCGATGCCATGGCCATGTTTTGGGCAGAAATTTCAATCTCGGCACCTGAGATGTCGGCAAGAGCTTCTCTGAGCTCGCCTACCACTTCTTCGTCGGAGGCGCTTCGGTCGTCAAAATCGACAAGGGTCACTGTAATTGATGCTGAATTGCTCTGACCTGCTCCCATTAAAGTGCTTGCCGCGTCACCGCCTGAACCCACGAGGGAAAACACATCTTTCACATTTTTGTTGGATGTGATGATTTGTTCTATCTTAGTTGTCATTGCATCGGTGTCTTCAAGCGGCGTGCCTGATGGAAGCGACACACTCACGGTCACTGTGCCTGAATCGGCAGAAGGAATAAGCTCCATGCCGATGTTAAACAAGGTAAACATTGCAAGTACAAACACAATGAGCACAACCGCCACAAAACTCTTGCGGTGCGAAAGTGAGAAGCGCAGACTCTTTTCATAGAGCTTGTAGCCTTTGTCCATCATGCGATTGAACGGAGCAAGAAATTTGCCAAGGCGTTTGCTCTCAGAATCTGAAGTTTTTATGCGGGCAGAAAGCATGGGAATGAGCAAAAAAGTGGTGAGCACAGATGCTATCTGAGAGAAGATGATGGAAAAAGCAAGCTGCTTAAACATCACCGCCATCATGTTGTCTATAAAAAGAATGGGCACATACACTATGCAGGTGGTAAGCACAGATGCAATAACCGCGCCAACAACCTCGCCTGTGCCTTTGATAGAGGCTTTTTCGGCATTGGAGCCGAGAGTCCTGTGGCGGAATATGTTTTCAAGCACAACAACCGAGTTGTCCACAAGCATGCCCACACCAAGAGCAAGACCACCCAAAGATACCACATTGAGCGACATGCCTGAAAAATACATGCCTATGAATGTTGTTATAACAGAAATGGGCATTGATATGTCAATGACAAGAGAGGTGCGTATGCTGCCGAGGAACAAAAGAAGCACAATTACAGCAAGGAGTGCACCTGTGATGGCATTGCTTGCCACTGAGCTTACAGAGTCCTTTATCATGGTGCCCTGTTCCATGGTCATGTTGTATGTGAATTTTGGATTGGCACGGCACAGCTCATCAAGAGCGGCATATATGCCGTCGACCACATCGGCAGTGTTGGCATCGGACTCTTTGGTCACGGTCACAGATATTGCCTCGGAGCCGTTGAGTCGGGCTATGCCTGAAACGTCGGAAAAAGAATCCTCGACCTCGGCAATATCACGGAGGTTGATAACCTGACCGTTTTTAGTCATAAGAGGCACTGCGCGGATATCATCTACACTGTCAAATTTGCCGAGCACCCTTGCCGAAAGCTCTCTGCCAAGGGCATTGGTGGTGCCTGCAGGCAGATTCATGTTTTGCGCGGCAATAGCATTGGCAACATCGGTGAGGCTCATGTCATAGCCATAGAGCGCCGACGGATTTATGTATACATCTATCTGCCTGTTCTGAGCGCCGCTGACCGACACATTTGCCACACCGCTGACGGATTTGAGCTTGTTTTCTAAGGTTTCGTCAACAAATTGTTTGGTCTGCACGAGGTCATAGCCCTCGTATGCTATGCTCATCTGAGCAGTCGCCATCATGTCGGTATCGAGCTTGAGCACCATGGGGTCTCCTGCACCATCGGGCAGCATGGCTTCAATAAGATTGAGGTTGCTTTCAATGTCGGCAACGGCCTTGTCCATGTCTGTTCCGTTGGCAAACTGCACCATCACCATGGACACACCCTCCGACGATTGCGAGGAGACTGTATCCACACCGCTTATGCCCGATATGATGCCCTCGATGGGCTTTGTGACCATGTTTTCAATTTCTTCGCTGCCTACATTTGAGTAGCTTGTGGCAACAACTGCCATCGAAAGCTCCATGTCGGGAGTCATTTCAATTGGCAGCATGGTCAGCGAATACAAGCCTATGACCACAAACATGAGCACTGCCATTGTCACCGCAACAGGCTTTTTGACAGAAATTTCGTATAGCTTCATAATTTAATGTCCTCCAAAGATATGTTATTTCTCCACTTTTAAATCACTTATATATCTGGCATACGAATTGACAAACTTCTCAGTAAGACGCAAAAACTCGCCAAATTCATCTTTTTCAAAATCTGCATATACCATGTCCATAAGATTAGCATATTTCATGGCAAGGTGCATATACAACTGCTTGCCGTAATCGGTCATTCTCACCTCGGTACGCCTGCGGTCAGCAGCAGCGGTGAGCCTGTTGATGAAGCCTTTGCTTTCAATGGAGCGCAGCAGCTTGGACACTGCCTGAGCAGTAACCGGCAGCTGCTCCACAAGCTCCGAAACCCACACACCGCAGGTGCCCGATTCTTTGGATATACGGTCGATAAGCTGCAGCATCAAAAATTCGGGTGCAGAAACATCGTCATCAAAAATATCAGACACATCCACTCGCCGCAAGGTATTTAAGATTTTTTCGATTTGCATGCAATATGTATTCATTATTTCCCCCATAATTCGCCATTATTTTCCACGGTTGATATTTAACCAAGTTTAATATTATGTATGATAACATCCACAAAGAAAAAAGTCAACATCACAAAATCCGTTTTGTTGACTTTTCACAATAGCCGAAATGAAGTAATATGAACACATGTTTTAATTGAATTATAAATTATTGTTTAGTGATTTATCAAAGGGGGATATTTTCCCCCTTTGATACCCCCTTTAGCCGCTAAATTTAATAATTCGGGAATTTTTCAAAAGCCATGCGCACGGAACGACGCGCAAAAGCTATTTGCGCCGCTGCTGCAAGCGCATACAGCATAGGAAACTGTTTTTGTGTATGCGCTTGCACGCTATAGCTTTTTTCAAAAAATCGCTTTCAAAACTTAGCGGCAAAGAGGGGTTACAAAGGGGAGAGCTTCTCCCCTTTGATAAACCGATAAACAATAATTTATAATATTTCTCCTAACCCCAAAACAATCCGAGATTTGGCGGACAATAGGTCCATAGTATGAAGCATGATGCCAAAAGTACAAGCACCACAAGACCTCTGAAATTATCTGCCCTGTCACCGGATGAGTCTGCCATAAAGAGGCGGTAGCTTATGTATTGACAAAGTGCACTAGCCAAGACGAAGCTTGCAATGTCTACCCCTGCAAGCGAAAAACCCAAAATGCCCGAATAGGTGTAGAAAAAAACCACTATAAAAGCAAGCGCACAAAAAATGCTGCACATCTTCACGGCAAAAAAATCGCTCTCGTGCTTGCCATATGCAAAATATTCTGCCACCGAAAACCAAAGCGCAGGCCAAAAAATAAGCTTGAGATGTTCCCACACGCTTTCGCTTACTGCCGAAAAATATCCTACAAAATGGTTTTCGCCCGAAAGCTCATAGGCAAAGTGCAAAAACACACCCATAGCGAGGATAAACACAAATCCCCATATGTGCCATTTTTTAAAATTCATATTATCACCTGATAATATATATGAAAAAATACGCCATAATATAACAACAGGGCGGCCGTTGGCCGCCCTGTAATATTATTGAGTTATACCCCTTGTTAAGAGTGCTGCTTCAAAAAATGGCAC
>JAFVSB010000119.1 GCA_017503945.1 Clostridia bacterium | reverse complement strand
TGCCCAGGCCGTAGTGGCGGATGGCTAAGGATACCGCCGCATACGGGATAACTATGCACAGTATAACATTTAATATCTTGTTGATGGTTTTATACATTTCATTTATCCTCCGTGGTTATTTATACCAGAACTTACTGTCAAGACTGCGATAGCGGATTGCCTCGGCTATGTGAGAGGCTGTGATGTCTGCCGCGCCATCAAGATCGGCAATTGTACGCGCAACCTTGAGTATGCGCGAGTGTGCTCTGGCAGAAAGGCCGAGCTTAGTGAACACATCCTTCAAAAGCATACGGCTTGCATCATCTATGGGGCAAAACTCTTCAATGGCAGCTGCCGAAAGCTGCGAATTTGAATATATGCCCATGTTGCGATAGCGCTCGAGCTGAATGGCGCGAGCCTTGGCTACCCTCTCTTTTATGACTTTTGAGCTCTCTGCGCCGCCTCGCAATGCCAGATCTTCATAGCGAACTGAGCTCACCTGTATTTGGATGTCAAAGCGGTCAAGCATCGGGCCAGAAATTTTGCCTATGTATTTTTGAATAGAGAGGGGTGTGCAGTTACACTCGCGCGAGCTATCGCCAAAATAGCCGCAAGCGCAAGGGTTCATGCTTGCAATGAGCATTGCGCCGGCAGGGAATGTGGCGCTGCCCGCAACTCTCGACACAGTAAGGCTGCCGTCTTCAAGAGGCTGTCGCATGGCTTCGATGGTGTCTTTGCGAAATTCAGGGAATTCATCGAGAAACAAAACCCCTCTGTGAGCAAGGCTTATCTCACCGGGCTTTGGAATTGAGCCACCGCCTGTGATGCTTGCGCCCGACACTGTGTGATGCGGGCTGCGGAACGGACGCTGTGTTATGAGGGGAGTGTTGGCAGGGAGCTTACCTGCTATGGAATAAATCTTAGTGACCTCCAGCGCCTCTTCAAATGAAAGGTCAGGCAAAATGGAGGGCATCCTCTTGGCAAGCATGGTCTTGCCCGAGCCCGGTGAACCTATCATCAGGCAATTGTGGGCGCCTGCTGCCGCCACCTCAAGCGCTCTTTTGGCGCTCTCCTGACCCTTTACATCGGCAAAATCAAGCTCAAACGCTTCCGGTGGTGCAAAGATAGAGTCAGCATCTACCACTGTGCGCTCTATGCTTTTCTCCCCGCTAAGATGCGCCACCACCTCCGAAAGACAAGTGGCTCCGTAAACCTCGCAATCTATAACCACTGCCGCCTCAAGTGCATTTGCCTTGGGCACAATGATTTTGGTGATGCCCGCGCGGCGAGCTTCAAGAGTCATTGGAAGCACTCCCTCTGCCGAACGGATGGTGCCGTCGAGAGCAAGCTCGCCTATTACCATGTACTCGCCAATGCTGTCAGACACAAGCTGCCCCGATGATGAAAGCACTGCAAGGGTGATTGGCAAATCAAGATAGGCGCCATTCTTTTTGGTGCTGGCAGGGGCAAGGTTTATGACCATTCGCTTTTGAGGGCTGATCCACTGTTTTTAATGGCGGATTTTACTCGTTCTTTTGATTCTTTCACTGCAGTATCGGCAAGACCCACTATGTCTACACCGGGGAGCGCGGAGAACATATCTGCCTCCACTGTTATTATGTAGCCATCAAGACCAAACACTGCTGCCGAATTTATTTTGGAAACCACTATAGGTTCACCTCTTTTGCGATTATATACTTATATGCATTATATCACACCTGGCAGAACTTTTCCACCTATTATGCAAAAAAAGTTAAAAATCTCCCCAAACAAAAAAGACAAGCACTTTTTGTGTCATCCTGAGTGAAGCGTCAGCGAAATCGAAGGATCTCGTTTTTAAGATTCTTCGCTGCGCTCAGAATGACAATTTGTGAAACCGCCATTTG
>JAFVSB010000118.1 GCA_017503945.1 Clostridia bacterium | reverse complement strand
TCTGCCTGCATCTGAGGTGGTGGTTCATGGCAAAAAAGATTATCTTGGCATAGTCGGAGCCAAACCGCCGCACATGATGACGAGTGATGAATATTCTAAAACTCTTGATTTTACTCAGCTTTATGTAGATGTTGGAATGACCAAAGAGCAGGCTGAGGAGTGCATAGGCATTGGAGCGTATGTCACCTTCAAGGGAGAGTATTGCCAACTGCAAGGCGACCATGTGGCATCCAAAGCCATGGACGACAGGGCATCTTTGGCAGTTTTGTTCGATTGTGCAGACAAGCTGGCAGACTGCTCTCTTGGCTATGACCTCTACATTTGTGCATGCGTGCAAGAAGAAGTCGGCCTGAGGGGAGCGCGTACCGCTGCATATTCCATCAACCCAGACCTTGCCATTGCCATAGATGTTACTCATGCAACCACACCCGATGAATCAAAAGGAACCTTCAAATGCGGCTCTGGGCCCGTTGTATGCCTTGGCCCCAACATTCACAATGCTCTTGTTAATCATTTTATAGACATTCTCAAAAGAGACGATGTGTCGTATGAAATTGAAGTAGAAGGCGGAAACACAGGCACCGATGCATGGTCTATTCAGACAGCGCGCGAAGGCATTCCCACAATGCTTATCTCTCTTGCTGTAAAATATATGCACACACCCATAGAAACCATATCGCTTGCCGATTGCATCAAGACCTCTGATGCACTTGTATCTTTTCTGAAATCTTTTGAGAAAACGGAGGATGTTTTATGTTAAAGATATTGTCAGAGCTCGATGGTGTTTCGGGTAACGAAAAAAGCGTTTCCGATTTTATTATCTCTCAGGTGTCTGATCTTGCAACGCAGACTACCATTGACACCATGGGCAATCTCGTTTTTTACAAAAAAGGCAAAAAGCCCTCTTCAAAAAAAGTTGCGGTTTTCGCCCACATGGATGAGGTAGGACTCATTGTAACCGATATAACAGATGACGGATATTTAAAATTTGCTCAAGTGGGCGGACTCGATGACCGCATTCTTCTCACCCAAAGAGTTTCGGTGGGCAAATCAAAGGTAAAAGGCGTCATAGGCATTAAAGCTGTGCACCTGCAGTCTAAAGATGAACGAAGCAAAGTGATAAAATCAGATCAGATGTATATAGACATAGGTGCATCTTCAAAAGAAGAAGCCGAGAAGCTTGTCTCCAAAGGCGATTATGTGTCATTTTGCTCTGAGTTTTGCAGGCTCAGCAATATGCGCTTCAAGGGCAAAGCCATAGATGATCGCGCAGGGTGTGCTATCATAATGGAGCTTATGAAGGACTGCTATGACAATGACATTTATTTTTGCTTCACCGTTCAGGAGGAAACAGGTCTGCGCGGCGCACAAGTGCTTTCAAGACGCATCGATGCCGATGTGGCATTGGTTCTTGAAGCAACCACCGCTTCTGACACAGCCTTGTCTGAACCGCATATGTATGGCACTGCGCTCGGGCTTGGCCCTGCCATCACCAACATGGACAATGGCGCATATAGTGATGAAGCTCTCAAACGCTTTGTTATAACCACAGCTTCCACCAGAGGTATTGCATATCAATACAAGCTCACATCAAATGGCGGCAATGACTCGCGCCAGATTCAAACAGGGGCGTCGGGCTGCCGAGTGTGCTCAATTTCGTTGCCTTGCAGATATATTCATTCTCCTGTCAGTGTGGCCGATGGCAATGACTATGAATCCATGAAAAAGCTTGTCAGGGCTGTGCTCAATGACATTGAGAATTTTCTGTCAAGTGACCAGATATAATAGGAGGATAAATATATGCAGCTATTAAAACAACTCACTCAGATTACGGCAGTGTCGGGCAGTGAAAACAATCTTTTTGATTTGATACAGCGCGAGATTAAGCCTTGCGTTGATGAACTTTATACTGATGCCTTGGGCAATTTGATTGCTCATAAAAAAGGCGGCGGCAAAAAAATCCTCTTTGCAGCACACACCGATGAAATAGGTGTGATGGTAAATTATATTGATGACAACGGTTTTGTCAGATTTTCGCCAGTCGGAGGAGTTGATTTGTATGCCTCTCTTTATCAGCGCGTAGTTTTTGCAAATGGCACAGTAGGAACGGTATGCTTTGAATCCAAATCCGATGTCAAGAAGGATTTGAAGGTCAGCACAATGTATATAGACATAGGCGCTCGCAGCAAAGAAGACGCATTGAAATTAGTAACTCCCGGCGATACTGGCGCATTTGTGGGTGACTTTGTGCATAGAGAAAACACCGTGGTATCCAAAGCGCTTGATAACCGCGCGGGGGTGTATATTCTCATTGAGGCAATAAAGCGTTTAAAATCCACTTCGCAGGATTTGTATTTTGTGTTTTCATCACAAGAAGAAATCGGTTTGCGAGGTGCCAAAACTGCTGCCTACACCATAGAGCCTGATGTTGCAATAGCCGTTGATGTCACCGACACAGGTGACACACCGGGCTGTGAGACCATGGAGGTAAGGCTCGGCGGTGGTGCAGCCATCAAGATAATGGACAAATCTGTAATAACCCACAAAGGCCTTCGTGACCTGTTGGTAAGATGCGCCCGGGAACATGATATTCCATATCAGTTCGAAATTCTCGCATTCGGCGGCACCGATGCAGGTGCTATGCAAACAGTAAAATCAGGTGCGGCTACAGGGGCAATCTCTTTGCCGCTTCGTTATATACACTCACCCGCAGAAACAGCAAGCATCAGTGATATAGAGGCTTGCATTAACCTTGTGAGTGAATTTGCCAAAAAAGACTTTATTTTGGTCTGAAAATATGCTATTATATTAAATACTAATTTACAAGGAAGGTATTACCAATGAAAAAGCTTATGCTTGGAAATGAAGCTGTAGCAAGAGGCGCATTTGAAGCCGGCGTTACAGTAGTATCATCATATCCCGGCACACCAAGTACTGAGGTGACCGAGGTTATTTCTAAACAATATGACGAAATATATTGTGAATGGGCATGCAATGAGAAAGTAGCAGCAGAAGTTGCCATAGGTGCAAGCTTTGCTGGCGCCAGAAGCATGACCGCCATGAAGCATGTTGGGCTCAATGTGGCAGCAGATCCACTTTACACCGCTTCATACACAGGAGTCAATGGCGGCATGGTTGCCGTTGTGGCAGATGACCCGGGTCTTCATAGCTCACAAAATGAACAAGACACAAGAAATCACGGCAAAGCATCCAAAATACCCGTTGTTGAACCATCCGACAGCAACGAGTGCAAGGAGTTTACCCGTCTTGCATATGAACTTAGTGAACAATTCGACACCCCTGTCATTGTCAGACTCACCACCAGAGTGGCACATTCGCAGAGCCTTGTTGATGTTGGGCAAAGATGCGACTATAAGCTCAAAGACATCACCAAAGACCCTGCAAAATATGTTATGATGCCTGCTATGGCAAAGGCCCGCCACGCCATTGTAGAAAAAAGATGTGACGATATTGCTGAATATGGCTATGATTGTGCTTTCAACAAAATGGAAATCAATGACACCAAAATAGGTGTAATTACCTGTGGCATATCATATCAATATGCCAAAGAGGCTCTTCCCGATGCAAGCTTTTTGAAACTTGGCATAACATACCCCATCAGCGCAAAGCTTGTGAAAGAATTTGCTTCAAAAGTAGAAAAAATATATGTAATCGAAGAACTCGATTCTTTCATTGAAGATTTCTGCCGCAGTCTTGGCATTGAGGTACATGGCAAAGAGCTTTTCACTAAGCTTGGTGAATACAATCCGCAAATGATAAAAAAAGCCGTACTCGGTGTAGATGCCCCCGAGCTTATAGAAGTTGACGAGCAGATTCCCGTAAGGCCTCCCGTTATGTGCCCGGGTTGTCCTCACAGAGGCATGTACTACATTCTCAAAAAACTCAAATTAACAGTGTGCGGTGACATAGGCTGCTACACTCTCGGTGCTCTTGCACCCCTCAACTCTGTTGACTATTGTGTTTGCATGGGTGCTGGCATCGGCATGGCGCACGGCATGGAAAAGGCCAGAGGTCAGGAAAATACCAAAAATGTGGTTGCGGTAATTGGTGATTCCACCTTTATTCACTCAGGCATCACAGGTCTTATTGATGTGGTATACAACAAAGGTGTTTCCACTGTTATCATTCTCGATAATTCCATCACAGGCATGACAGGCCACCAGCAAAACCCCACCACAGGCTACACAATCAAGGGTGAACCCACCCGCAATGTTGACCTTGTCAAGCTCGCCAACGCAGTTGGCATCGATAGGGTAGTGGTAGCCGATCCATTTGACCTTGCCAATTTTGAAAAGGTTGTCAAAGAAGAAATCGCTGCTTCTGAGCCTTCTGTCATTATTTCTCAGCGCCCTTGTGCACTTCTCAAAACAGTAAACTATGGCGCTCCGTGTGAAATCGATCAGGAAAAATGCAAAAATTGCAAGATGTGCATGGGCCTTGGCTGTCCTGCTATTTCTAACAATGATGGCAAAATCAGCATCGATGCATCTCAGTGCAATGGCTGCACATTGTGCATGAATGTATGCAAATTCGGAGCTATTAAGAAGGTTGGTGAAGACAATGAGTAATGTTATGATTGTGGGCGTTGGCGGACAGGGTACTCTTCTTGCCAGCCGTATTATAGGCAAGGTAGCCATCAAGGCAGGCTATGATGTCAAGGTTTCCGAGGTGCATGGCATGAGCCAGCGTGGTGGCAGCGTTGTCACATATGTCAAATATGCCGACAAAGTGCACTCACCCTTGGTGTTTGAAGGTGAGGCCGATTTTCTTTTGGCTTTTGAAGAGCTTGAGGCGTACAGATGGTTGCCATATCTCAAAAAGGATGGCAAATTGATTGTAAACACTCAGCAAATGGATCCCATGCCTGTTATAACTGGTGCTATGAAATATCCTGAAAATATTGCCCGCAAAATCCGTGATAAAGTAAACGATGTCACAACTGTAGATGCACTTTCCGCGGCAATGGAGGCAGGCACAGTAAAAGCGGTAAACATTGTGCTCATAGGTTGTTTTGCCAAAAACAGTGATGTTGATAAGCAAATCTGGATTGATGTGATAAAAGAAACTGTTCCCCAAAAATTCCTTGATATCAACCTCAAGGCTTTTGAAATGGGATACAATAGCTAAGGTGTATTATGGTAGATAATTTTCTCAAAAATTCATATGGTATTTCCGAAAGGGTGCTTGAGCTTGCAAAAATAGCCGATCAAAAATCAGCTGCGGCATATGAGCGCGCCGAAAGGATATGCCAATATAACTCTCTCAGAGTTCTCAAAGCTTTTGGTGATCACAGTGTGTCTGAGGCACATCTGGGTGTCACCACAGGCTATGGCTATGATGATCTTGGCAGAGATACTCTCGATAGCATCTATGCCGAAATTTTTGGTGGTGAAGATGCACTTGTGCGCCACAACATAGTAAATGGCACCATGGCAATTGCCACATGCTTGTATGGTATTTTGCGCCCTGGCGACACTTTAGTTGCAGCCACAGGCAAACCCTATGACACCCTCGAGGAAGTCATAGGCATCAGAGACGGCTCAAGCGGCTCGCTTAAGGATTTTGGCGTAAACTACCGTCAGGTAGATATGATTGATTCCAAAGTTGATTATGACTCGCTCAGAAGCTCTATTGATGACACTGTAAAAGCAGTAATTATCCAGCGTTCCAAAGGCTATGACTGGAGAGATACATTTTCTGTTGATGAAATTGGAAAAATCATAAAATTTGTAAAGTCAATCAACTCTAAAATCGTTTGCATTGTCGACAATTGCTATGGCGAATTTGTTGAAGAAAAAGAACCCTGCGCGGTGGGAGCCGATTTGATTGTAGGCTCACTTATCAAAAATCCCGGCGGCGGACTTGCCCAAAGCGGCGGCTATATTGTCGGCACTAAAGATGCAATCGAAAAGGTTTCATATCGTCTTACCTGTCCTGGCATTGGCAGAGAGTGTGGCGCATCACTTGGTAATAACAGAACCTTTTATCAGGGCTTCTTTATGGCGCCTCATGTGGTATGCAATGCTGTAAAGGCAGGTGTGTTTTGCTCAGCATTGTTCGAAGAGCTTGGCTATGAGGTGAACCCCTCGTCAAATAGTGTGCGAAGTGATATAATCACCTCCATCAAATTCGGCAATGAATCAAGCCTTATTGCATTTTGCCAGGGCATACAAAAAGGTGCCCCCATCGATAGCTTTGTGGTGCCCATGCCGTGGGATATGCCGGGCTATGAAAATCAGGTGATAATGGCGGCAGGAGCCTTTGTTCAGGGCTCTTCAATCGAAATTTCAGCTGATGGCCCCATCAAAGCACCATTTGTGGGATATTTTCAAGGCGGACTAACCTTCGAAACTGCCAGAGTCGCCATTATGGTAGCAGCGCAAAAGGTTATCGACAGCAATCAAATTTAAAACTGCCGCAGAATCAAAACGATTCTGCGGCTATATAATCAACTAACTGTCTTGTTGGCAGTTAGTTGTTTTAATTATACAATATGCTGCAAAAAAAGGTTGTGTTACAAATGAGTGGCAAAAACAAATTGCAATCAAAATATATAATAACCTCATCAGATATATACCCTGAGTCTGCACACACACTGCAAAGCTTGGGGTTTACACTGTATGAATCGTTTAATAATACCAATGTCTGTGAGCCTGTAGCAAAACATGTAGACATGCAGCTTGTTCATATTTGCGGCAATACATATCTGTGTGCACCTGAATGTTATGACTACTACAGCGAGCTGGCAAAAATAATTGGTTTAAATTTGATCAAAGGAGAAACATATTTATCCAGTAACTATCCTTGTGATATTGCATACAATATAATTGTTACCGAAAAATATGCTGTCCACAATTTCAAACACACCGACAGCAAACTGGCACAATGCATTAAGGATAAAATCAGGATTAATGTGTCTCAAGGCTACACAGCCTGCAGTGCATGCCGAGTGACCGATTCTGCCTTTATCACAGCAGATTCAGGCATTTTCAAAGCCTTAGAAAAGTATGATGTTGATGTTTTAAAAATTTCACAAACGGGAGTACTGCTCCCGGGTTATGACACCGGTTTTTTTGGCGGTGCAACTTTTAAGATATCTCCAAATCTTTTGGCAGTAAACGGAAACATCAAAACCCATCCCGATTATGATAAAATCATATCCTTTTGTCAAAAAAATAATGTAGATGTGCTATCTTTATCGGATAACCCAATAATGGATATAGGTTCGGCTAAGCTAAGCATTTGCGAGTAGTTTAACGATGCAGTGGCGTAAAAACACGCACCCAAAACGGGTTCGGATACTAACGCAACTGCTTAGCCTCGGGGGATTATAAATGAAGGTAGAAATATATCATGGACACATAGAGTGTCTTGATTTGTTTGAAAGTTTCTGTGAAAACACTGTGACATCTTGCACCGATGAAGACATCATAGGGCAAAAGATTATACTCATTTCGCAAACCGATTTCACAGAAGAGCTCATTTGCATAATATCGCGTGCTATAGTTGAAGTTTATCTTAAAGATTATATCCTTGGCAAAATATATAGTGAGTATAATAGCATCGATGCATTTGAGTCGTGCTCAATTATTGAAACTGTTATAAAAGATTTATCGACTTCACAAGTCATGCGTAAAACAAAAAACATCATTTCAAAACACGGCAAATTGAACTTGCCAAGCATGATTTTGTTTAACATAAAAAATATTATGTCAACCGTAAACAAGCTAACTGATGCCATCTGCGAAGATGCAATGTATCAAAAAGAGCGCACCTGCTTTTTGAATATGATACGCACATATTCCGCGCTGTCTGAGAGAAATTGCAAGTTCGCCGATGTTGATTTTAAAAGCGATAACACGGTATCCGTCACAGTAGATGATGAGCCGTTGGTTGACATAACATCTGATAAACTTCTGCAATTTCTGACCCAAAGAGCACCATATGCAATTTCATTGCATCATAGTGAAAATTCGCCGTGGCTTGCTGCTTTAGTGAGTGAATTATTTTGCGGTTATTAAAAAAAGAAATAAGAGTTAGTGACAAAATAGTTCGTTTTGTGCTATAATAACAAGCGCAACAACATGATTTGAAAGGAGGGATTATATGAGCGTAATTCTTGTAGGAATTAATGCAAAGTATGTTCACACCAATCTTGCCGTCAGGTATCTATATTCTGCCATATCAAACAATCATAATGCTCAAATGTGCGAATTCAGCATAAATGATAATCCGTTGTCGATAGAAAGAACAATTATCTTGAAAAAACCCGATGTTTTGGCTTTTTCTTGTTATATCTGGAATATTAACCTTGTGCTCGAATTGTGTTCTGACCTCAAAAAAGCCCTGCCATCTGTTAAAATAATTCTTGGCGGTCCGGAGGTCAGCTATGATGCTGCCTCTCTCATGCAAGCTCATCCTTTTGTTGACTACATAATAAAAGGAGAGGGTGAGATTGTTTTTCCTCTTTTGATAAATCACATTCTTTGTGATAGTAAAATTCCCGAAAAAGGCATTGTTTATAGAGAAGATGAAATTATAGACCGAGGCTTTTCAGATTCGGTAGATTTTTATGATATTCCTTTTCCATATGATGCTTCTTTATTTGATTCTAACAAGATTATATACTACGAATCATCCCGCGGCTGCCCATATTCGTGCAAATATTGCCTCTCGGGAGCAAATGCACGGGTGCGATTTAAAGATGTGGAACTTGTAAAAGAAGATTTAACATTTTTCGATTCATGCGGTGCTTCACTTGTCAAATTTGTTGACAGAACCTTCAACGCTGACCGCCGAAGAGCCGACGAAATCTGGAAGCATATATCAAGTTTGAAAGGCAACACCCGCTTCCACATGGAAATCACAGGCGAGCTTTTGGATGATGAAGCAATTGATGTGCTAAAACATGTGCGCGGTGAAAAGCTTCAGTTTGAAATTGGTGTTCAATCAACTAATTCCGACACTCTATCTGCCATAAACCGCAAATGCGATATAAAGCGTTTGTTCAAATATATACACAGACTTTTAACCGAAACCCAAATCCATGTGCATCTTGATCTGATTGCGGGATTACCTTTTGAAGATTTCAATTCTTTTCGCAATTCTTTCAATGAGGTTTTAACTCTCAGACCACATGTGCTTCAACTTGGTTTTCTCAAACTCCTTAAAGGCTCATCAATGCTGGCAGAAGCTGGCGAACATGAGATTGTATATCGCAACAAGGCCCCCTACGAAATCATATCAAATAAGTACATAAGCTGTGAAGAAATTTTGTTTTTAAAAGATTTAGAAATGGTTTTTGACAAAGTATATAACAGCGGTGCTTTTGCCAAAACTGTTGATTATCTCTTTGCTCATTTTCATGATGCCTTTGAGGTTTTTTCTTGCCTTACAGAGTTTTTCCGCTTGCAAAGCCTCATAGGAGCCTCTTTTTCAAAAACAACTCTTTTTGACTATGTATATGAATGCTTTTCGTATCTCGGCAAAGAGTTTGAAAAATGTTTGCGTTATGACTACATACACTCACTGCATCCTGGCAAGTTGCCATATTGGGCAAACAGCAATGAGCAATTTAAATTTTCCGATGAAGTCTATTCGTTTTTAAAAGACGAAGCAATAAAGCAAAAATGCATGCCTTACTATTATAACATACCTGCAAAGACTGCTATCAAGCATCTGCGATTTGAAAAATTCGAAGAACAGGTTTTAGTCTTTGATTATAAAAACAATACGGTTTATGATGTAACACAATATTTTTACGAAAGAAATGGTGATATCTATGCAAAATAATTCAAAAAAAATCTACGCAAACCCTGTTTTTGTCACACTGTGCGCCCTTTTTTGCTGTGCACTTTGGGGCAGCGCCACACCGTTTATTAAGCTCGGTTATGAAATGATTCTCCCTGTGAGAAACACATCCTCCACAATACTTTTTGCAGGTGTTCGATTTTTGTTTGCAGGCATACTCACAGTGCTCATATACAGCATTGGCCGAAAAAGATTTCTCCGCCCCAAGGCATCTAACTGGGGCAGGATTTGCATGGTTGCGAGCTTCCAAACAGTTATCCAATACATATTTTTCTATGTGGGGCTCGCAAACACAACAGGCGTCAAAGGCACAATTATAAGCGGCTCGAGTGCTTTTTTTGCAATTTTTGTATCTAGCCTTATTTTCCACATGGAAAAACTCACCGTCAAAAAGGTTGTTGCGTGTCTTATTGGTTTTGCAGGCATAGTTGCGGTAAACCTCAAAGGGCTTGATTTCAACATGAATTTCTTTGGCGATGCCTTCGTTTTATTTTCTGCAGTGTCACTTGCCGTATCCTCCACACTCATGAAAATCTATTCCAATCATGAAGACCCTGTCATCATCAGTGGTTATCAGTTCATGATAGGCGGTTTGTTTATGATTGTTGTGGGCTTCATCGCTGGCGGAGCCATTGTCATCGATAGCGTTGCAGCATTGGCGGTTTTGGCTTATCTTTCCATGCTGTCTGCCGTAGCCTATGCGCTTTGGGGCATTTTACTCAAATATAACCCTGTATCAAAAGTCACCATTTTCAGCTTTATGACACCCGTCTGCGGAGTAATCTTGTCAAAAATTATGCTTGCTGAAAGCTCCGATGTTTCGATTCTCAACATCATGGTAGCACTTGTGCTTGTGTGCATAGGTATTTTTATGCTTAACTATAACAAAAAAGCATCGAATAAATAAAAAGGATAATTGTTCTTTACATGGTAAGAATATAAGTAATTCTTTCGAGGGGGTTACTATAATATGAACAAAGTAACACAGTCTGTATATATGGTTGGTGTAAACGACCACGAAATCGATTTGTTTGAAGGTCAGTACACTGTTCCAAATGGTATGTCATATAATTCATATGTTATAGACGATGATAAAATCGCCGTTTTAGACACTGTCGATGCCCGCTTTACACACCAGTGGCTTGACAACATACAGCAGGTTATTGCCAAAAGAAATCCCGACTATCTTATAATCCAGCACATGGAGCCCGATCACTCAGCCAATATTGCCGCTTTTTTGAATGCTTTCCCCGATGTGACGCTTGTTACTAACAAAAAAGCGTTTGGCATGATTGAAGCATATTTTCCAAATGTGCAAATCAAAAACAGGCTGATTGTTGAAGAAAACGACACCCTGCCTTTGGGAGAGCACACCCTGCAGTTTGTTTTTGCACCCATGGTTCACTGGCCTGAGGTTATGGTCAC
>JAFVSB010000117.1 GCA_017503945.1 Clostridia bacterium | reverse complement strand
GGAGCTTCTTTGGTTATTGATATATCATGGGGGTGACTCTCTATGAGGCCAGCGTTGGTGATTCTCACAAATTTGCCTCTTTCTTTAAGCTCGCCAATTGTGGGAGTGCCGCAATAGCCCATTGATGAACGCAAACCGCCCACAAGCTGGAAGATGGTATCGCAAAGGGGTCCCTTGTAAGGTACACGGCCTTCAACGCCTTCGGGCACAAGCTTTTTGGAGCCTGTCTGGAAATAGCGGTCTTTGCTGCCTTTTTCCATAGCTGCAATAGAACCCATGCCTCTGTATACCTTAAAGCGTCTGCCCTCGAAGATTTCACTCTCGTCGGGGCTTTCTTCGCAGCCTGCAAGAAGACTTCCCACCATGATAACATCGGCACCTGCCGAGATAGCCTTGGCGATGTCGCCTGAATATTTGATGCCGCCGTCAGCAATAACTGGCACACCGTATTTTTTGGCAAGCTGAGCCACATTGTATATAGCAGTAATCTGAGGCACGCCCACACCTGCAACAACGCGGGTGGTGCAGATAGAACCGGGACCAATGCCCACCTTCACTGCATCGGCGCCTGCTTTGATGAGCTCCTCGGCAGCTTCTGCAGTGGCAATGTTGCCTGCCACAACTTCAATATTGGGGAAGTTTGCCTTCACTTTTTTGAGACAATCTATGATGTTTTGTGAATGACCATGAGCTGAGTCGAGAACCAAAAGGTCAACATTGGCATCCACAAGAGCTTTTACTCTGTCTAACACATCAGCAGTAATGCCGATGGCTGCTGCACACAGCAGTCTGCCCTTGCTATCCTTGGCAGAGTTGGGGTATTTAACTGATTTTTCAATGTCTTTTATGGTGATAAGACCTTTGAGCTCGCCTGTGCTGCTTACTATGGGGAGTTTTTCGATTTTATATTTTCTGAGAATTTCCTGAGCTTCGTCGAGGGTTGTGCCTTCAGGAGCAGTCACAAGACGGTCCTTTGTCATGGCAGAAGATATCGGCTTGGAGTAGTCAGTCTCGAAGCGAAGGTCGCGGTTGGTGATGATGCCCACAAGCTTGCCGTTTTCGGTAACGGGCACGCCTGAAATTCTGTATTTGCCCATGAGCTCGTCTGCATCTTGCAGGGTATTGTCGGGCGAAAGGTGAAACGGGTCGGTGATAACGCCATGCTCAGAACGCTTAACCTTGTCAACCTCAGTGGCCTGCTGCTCAATGGTCATGTTTTTGTGAATAACGCCTATGCCGCCTTCTCTTGCCATGGCAATAGCAAGGCCCGATTCGGTAACTGTGTCCATTGCAGCACTCATCATGGGGATGTTGAGCTTGATGTTTTTGGTGAGATTGGTCTTAAGGTTTACCATGTCAGGTGTGATGTCTGATTTTTGAGGAATCAGGAGCACATCGTCAAAGGTGAGACCTTCATATGCAAATTTGTCAGTCATAAAGAAACCCCTTTCGTATTTGTAAAATTGTTAATCTGAACGAAGCTGTCTGAATCAGCCTCCAACAACCCTGTTCAGGTTAAAGCATGCGAATATTATTACATTATAGTATAATAAAAATTTGCTTTTAAGTCAACACCTAAAATATAATTTGGTAAAAATACTGCATAAACTTCAAACTGTAGTTGACAAATAAAATATATTTTACAAAACAAAAATCAGCTATCACACAAATGATAGCTGATTGATTGTTAAAATATTCTTCGTGCACTTGAATATCTTGCGCCGTAGTGACCGTCAAGACTTTCAATTGTTACTGTGTAGCCTGTGCGGGGTGAGTGAATGAACATATTGTCACCCACATATATGCCCACATGGCCAATGTAAGAGCCTCCGCGTGAACTTGCAAAGCAGATTATATCACCGGGCTGGAGCTGATCTCTGGCAACCCATGTGCCATTGTACGCCTGAGAGGCGGCAGTGCGGTTAAGCGACACTCCATAGAGCGAGTAAACATACTTTACAAAGCCTGAGCAATCAAAGCCTGCAGGCGACATTCCGCCGTATACATAGGGAGTGCCTATGTACTGCTTGGCTGTTTCCACAAGCTTTTGACCTAAAATACTCTGCTCAGGAGTCTGAGTAGAACTAAAGGCTACATAATCACTGTGGATATAAGCGTAGCTGTTGTTGAATCTGATTTGATACCAGATGTCATTCACACCTGTGATATCCACACTTGAACCATATGGATACTGGCCGACAATTTCGGAAGCAGTGCTCGGCTGTGAACGCACATTGAGAACATCTGCCGTAGTATAGGCTCTTTCGCCGTCAGCGCTTGCACAAACAGAAAGTGTGATAAGAAGCAAAGCTGTCAACAAGATGACTTTGAACAAATTTCGCATTATAAAAATTCCTCCGTTAATTTTTTCGAACTCCAAAAACTTAAATCCG
>JAFVSB010000010.1 GCA_017503945.1 Clostridia bacterium | reverse complement strand
TTCACAGAAGCTGTGATTTCGTCGAGGAATGATTCGTCATCTTCCATGTTTGCCATGTCTATGAGCACAAGTGTGTCATCATAGAGGCTGCGAAGACTTTCATATTTTTCAACTTTGTTTTTGAGGGCTTTGGTTTTTTGCAAAACCTTCTGGCTTGATTCGGGGTCATCCCAAAAGCCGGGCTGGGCAGCCTGATTTTCAAGCTCTTCTATTTTTGATATCGCTGAAGCGATGTCAAAGTGAATCCCTCAAATCGTTTATACTGTCTTGCATATTCTGAAGTTCTATTCTGTATTCGTCATACTGTAACAATATAAGTCACCTCTTTTAAGTAATTTATGTCATAATTATTTGCCGCAGCATTTTTGTATTTGAGACCTGAGCCGCATGGGCATGGGTCATTGCGACCCACCTTGGCTTCCTTGCGCACAACGGGCTTTTTTGAAAGAGTGCCGTCGGAGCTTCCGCCCGATGCCGAAGTGGGCTTGGCAACCTGCTCACGCTCGATTTTCTTTTCGGCTCTCACATGGAAAAGAAGGCGGATGATGTCTTCGGTGATTGCCTGAAGCATGGCTTCATACATGATGTAGCCTTCTTCTTTGTATTCAATGATGGGGTCACGCTGAGCATAGGCTCTGAGACCAATACCCTGACGCAGACGCTCCATATCGTCGATATGATCCATCCATTTGGAGTCAACTGCTCTGAGCAGAATGATGCGCTCAATCTCGCGCAGTGCCTCGGCACCGAACTCTTCTTCTTTGAGAGCATACTGACGAGCAGCAATGTCTGAGATGCGCTCTATGAGGTCATCGCGGGTGAGGTCTTCGATTTGCTCCTGAGAAAAGGCAAGCTCGCCCTGAGGCACAAAGAACTGCTCAAGATATTCGATAAGACCTGTGATGTTCCAGTTTTCGGGATATTGCTCACCTGCAATGTATTGGTCTACAGTGAGTTCGATAAACGATGCAATGCGCTTTTCAAAGCTCTGCTTGAAGTCACCGCCGTCGAGCACCTTGTTGCGCTCGGCATAGATAACCTTACGCTGAACATTCATGACATCATCATATTCAAGCACATTTTTACGCGCCTTGAAGTTGTTGCCCTCAACAGTGCGCTGGGCTCTTTCGATGGCAGAAGTGAGCATGCCGGCTTCGATGGCTTCGTCATCACCAAGGCCGAGTGTGTCGACCATGGTGCGCAAGCGGTCGGAGCCGAATTTGCGCAGAAGGTCATCTTCTAAAGAAAGGTAAAATCTTGACTCACCCACATCGCCCTGACGGCCTGAACGGCCGCGGAGCTGATTGTCGATACGGCGGGATTCGTGACGCTCGGTGCCTATGATGAAAAGACCGCCTGCTTCGATTACTTCTTCCCTTTCGGATTGAATTTCGGCTTTGTATTTTTCGCTGAGTTCTTTATATTTGGCTCGTGCATCGAGGATTGCTTCGTCATCGGTGTCGGAAAAACCGGTGGATTCGATTATCAAATCGGGCTCATAGCCAAGGCGTTCCATCTCTTTTTTGGCAAGGAATTCAGCATTGCCGCCGAGCATGATGTCAGTACCACGGCCTGCCATGTTGGTGGCGATGGTAACAGCGCCCTTTTTACCTGCCTGAGCAATGATTTCGGCTTCTTTTTCATGATATTTGGCATTTAACACCTCGTGCTTGATGCCGTTGCGACTAAGGATTTTGCTGAGAAGCTCAGATTTTTCGATGGTGACTGTGCCCACAAGCACAGGCTGACCTTTTTGGTTACATTCTATAATCTGACGCACAACTGCACCGAATTTGGCAGCTTCGCTCTTATACACACTATCGGCATGGTCAATGCGCACCATGGGCTCATTGGTGGGAATGACCACAACATCGAGATTGTAGATGGCATTGAATTCTTCCTGCTCGGTTTCGGCAGTACCCGTCATACCCGAGAGCTTGGAGTAAAGACGGAAGAAGTTCTGGAATGTGATGGTGGCAAGAGTTTTGCTCTCGCGCGCGATTGTCACACCCTCTTTGGCTTCTATAGCCTGATGGAGACCGTCATTGTAGCGTCTGCCATGCATGAGACGACCTGTGAATTCATCTACAATGATAACCTCCCCCTCTTTGACCACATAGTCAATGTCACGGTGCATCACACCATGGGCGCGGATTGCCTGATTGATGTGGTGAAGCAGAGTGATATTTTCGGGGTCGGAAAGGTTTTCGACATTGAAAGCACCTTCAGCCTTTTTGATGCCGCTTGCAGTGAGGGTGGCGGTGTTTGCCTTTTCGTCTACAATATAGTCGGCATCAACATCGTCATTGTCGCGCTTATCATCGGCCTCAACCACCTTGAGCATCTTGAGACCGCGCGCAAAGCGGTCAGCAAGAGAGTAAAGCTCGGTAGATTTTTCGCCCATGCCCGAAATGATGAGAGGGGTGCGGGCTTCGTCGATAAGTATGGAGTCAACTTCGTCGACCACAACAAAATTGTGACCCTTGCACTGAACAACATCGCTCTTGTAGATAACCATGTTGTCACGAAGATAGTCAAAACCAAATTCGTTGTTTGTTCCGTAAGTGATATCACATTCATAAGCCTTTTTCTTTTCTTCTGGAGTTTGACCAGCTAAAGTTACGCCTATAGTTAAACCTAAGAATTTATATAG
>JAFVSB010000116.1 GCA_017503945.1 Clostridia bacterium | reverse complement strand
TCGCTTTTATGTAGTCCGTCATCACTGCATCAAAGCTGATGAATGCACACTCGTCAGCATGCACCGAGAGGGTGCATTTTGCCTCGGTGTCAAATGCAAAAGCAAAGCGGTCACCGCAAAGCCTTGCATCAAAGCGGGGGCACGAGGCTAAATAGTCAGAGCTTGCAAAAATAGCTCCCTGACCCCATTTGTTGGGTAATATCATGGTATCAACTCCTTGCTGGATTGTGATTGAGATTAATAATATAAAACAAAAAAATCCCATCTTTCGACAGGATTTTTTTATTTCAATGACCCATCCGAGAATCGAACTCGGGATTGCGCCTTGAGAGGGCGCCGTCTTGACCGCTTGACCAATGGGCCGCGTCTCACTGATTTAATATTATATCAGCTATGCGGCATTTTGTCAAGCATAATAATTAAGTTTGCACAACTTTTTGACCATTTACTGCTGCGATGCAGTTATTTGCGCAATAAGGGCATCGATGTCATCATTGTTTATGCCAAGTGAGGCGATGATTTCTTCATCAGTTTTGAGTCTCTCAATTTTGCTGTTTTCCAACAAAATCTGAGTGTATTGCACTGCATCATTTTGAAGTATCTTATTGCCGATTGCAGCCTTAATTTGATCATTCATTTCAGGCAATGGGCAGCGCATGATTATGTGGTAGCCATGTTGTGATTTCACAGGCTTCGAGATTTCGTTTTCACCAAGTGAAAAGGCTGCAGTTTCAAATTCGCTCACCATTTCACCTCTGGTAAATAAATAACCGTCGGTATATGAAGCCGAGCCGGGATCCTCGGAGTACTTGGCTATAAGCTCGTCAAAATCCTCGCCTGATTTGGCTGCTTTGTAGATGCTGTCGGCAGTTTGTTTTGCTGAGCGCAGCTGCCTTTCGTCAAACGGCTTGCCTGTTTTTTCATCAATAGTGGAGATGAGCACATGCTTTGCACGCACATAGTTTTCGCTGTATTGTTGCATAATTCTTTCATCGGGAATTTGATAACTGAACAGATTTGAATAATACTGTGATGCACACATAAAGTCAGATATCACCTTGACGCCGGGAGCTGTGAGCGAAAGAGGATAGAAAAATTCTTTGTCGGCAAGAATGCTTGAGGCAAGCTCTGCACTTTGAGTGGGGTGAAGCTCAAAGCCATTTGCTTTGGCTTCATTGGCAATTACTGTGTTTTCAACAAAGCTATCGGTGAGCACAGGCACAAGCACATCGGGAGTGTAACGCCCCTCTGTAAGGTTGTAATATAAAAACATGAAGCGGTAGTCATCAATTGTTATAGGATAGCCGTCGATTATCATGACGGGTTTTTCGTCGGTGATGAGAATCTGTGCTGATGTAGGTATATATTCCACATTCTTTTTGAGGGCTTCACTCACAAATCTCAGGGGCACCATTGTTCTGCCGTTTAAAATGATTGCGGCTGTATCAATTTCCTGTTCAACGCCGTTGACTTTGGCGATGTTGCTGTCGATGATGAGCTCGATTGTATCGGAGCCCAGTGTGATGGTGACCTTGCGCTCGTCACCGTTCCATGCTACGTCGGCCTCAAACGCCTCTGCCACGGCTCTTACGGGAACAAGAGTCCTGCTGTTCACAATGCAAGGGGCAGCTTCGAGAGCCTTTTGCTCTATAGCGCCGCTATTTACATAAAAATCGAATTCTCCTATGGTGAATTCCAGTGTTTTGGCTGATGCTACAGATGAGCACAGCATAATTGCACAAAGCAGTGCAGTGATGATTTTTTTTGCGTTCATAATTTCTGTCCTTTCAATTAGTTCACTAAAAGAATCAACTTATTATATCACATAAAGCTCAAATAGTCAAATTCAGCTTAAAAAACTGCAATATACTCTGGATAAGAGGACTTGAGTGATTTTTAATTTTGGTATAAAATGTTCATAAAAAAGTTTGAGAAAAAATTGACCAAATTGTATGTTCATTCGTGTATACAGTGAAAGGGGGTTAAGAAATGCAAAATTTATCAGCTGGTAATATAAATAATATCGAAACAATAGTAAATACATATGGCGATATGTTATATAGGATTTGTTATGTAATTCTCAAAAGCGAAGGCGATGCAGAAGATGTAGTTCAGGAAACTATAATTAAGTATTTTGAAAAGAAACCATCACTTAAAGACTATGAGCATACAAAAGCATGGCTAATTACAGTTGCCAAGAATAAGAGTAAAGATTTGTTGAGATATAAGCAAAGACACTCTCATATTAATATTGATGACATGAGAGAAGTTCCTACACAAGCATCAGAAAATGGTATTTTGGAAATGTTGATGACTTTGCCAGAAAAATTTTGCCTTGTTCTTATGCTCTACTATGTTGAAGGATATTCAATAGAGGAAATAGCAAAAATTGTGGGCAAAACCCCTTCTGCTGTTAAAATGAGATTGTCAAAAGGGCGAAAGTTATTAAAGGAAAAGTATAGAAAGGAGGTTTTGAATAATGGTATATAAAGAATTGAAAAAATCAGTTGAGGAAATCAAAATGTCTGATGATATGAAGAAACGAATCATAAGTAATTGTTATTCAAAAATATCCAATAAGGAGGAATACACTATGAAAAAAACTAATAGAGGATTTAAGAAAATGTTACCACTTGTTGCAGTTATGGTAGTTTGTTTTATTTCTGTAGGTGCTGTGGTTGCAAATCATTTAAGAGGGTTTAGGGATGTAACCAAAGGAACAGCAGTTGTAGGCACAGTATTTGATGAAGCAACAGAAATGGTTAAATTGGATGCTGAAGTAAAAGATAACCTGATTGTATCAGCAGAATTTGTTGAGTTTAATAAACCACCTTATAGGGAGATTGATATAATGGATATCAACAGTTATAAAATTGCAGACAGTTCAGGCAAGACTGTAAAAGAAGGAACTGCTAAATCAATATCTGATTTTGAAATTGGCAAAGTTAGTTTTGAAATACCATTGAATGATATTGTATCAGGGGAATATAAACTTGTTATCAATGAGTTTGTAGGCTCAAAGAAAGCAGACCAACCTTTACCAATCAAAGGAACTTGGGAATGTTCTTTTGTAAAATAAATTGAATATATCCAGAGAGCTTTGAGCCTTTTGGTTCAAGGCTCTGTTTTATTGTGAAAAGAATGAATAGTGGAATACGCAACGATATTTTTGTTCATTTTAAAGGTTTTATAGGTTGTTTTTGTAGGTATGACAAGGGATAACCACTAAAGTCCATTTTGTTAGAGTATACAAAAATGGCAGTGAATATTTGACAATGTGGGCACTGTGTGGTATCATAATAAGAAGTGATTTGAAAGGATGATAACAAATGGGTTTGACTTTAACAGAAAAAATACTCAAAGCGCACATTGTTGACGGCGTATTTGAAAAGGGAAAGGAAATCGGCATCCGCATTGACCAGACCCTCACTCAGGACGCTACCGGCACAATGGCATATCTTGAATTTGAAGCCATCGGCATTCCCAGAGTGAAAACAGAGCGCTCTGTAGCATACATAGACCACAACACCTTGCAGTCGGGCTTTGAAAATGCCGACGACCATCGTTTCATTGGCTCAGTTGCCAAAAAACATGGCATCTGGTTTTCACGCCCGGGCAACGGCATCTGCCATCAGGTGCATCTGGAGCGTTTCGGCATTCCCGGCAAAACTCTCATCGGCTCCGACAGCCACACTCCCACAGGCGGCGGCATTGGCATGATTGCAATTGGTGCGGGCGGTCTTGATGTGGCAGTGGCAATGGGCGGCGGTGCATATTATATTACCTACCCCAAGATTGTGAATGTGAAGCTCTCAGGCAAGCTTAATTCCTGGTGTGCTGCCAAGGATGTTATCTTAGAAGTGCTCAGACGCATGTCTGTAAAGGGCGGCGTGGGCAAGGTTATTGAGTACACAGGCGAGGGCGTGAAGAGTCTTTCGGTGCCCGAGCGTGCCACAATCACCAATATGGGTGCTGAGCTTGGTGCCACCACATCAATCTTCCCCTCTGACGAGGTTACCCGTCAGTTCCTCAAAGCTCAGAAAAGAGAAGACGCATGGACTGCACTTTGTGCTGATGATGACGCTGTGTATGACGAAATCATCGAGATTGACCTTGGTGCAATTGAGCCCATGGCGGCTTGCCCTCACATGCCCGACAATGTAAAGACTCTGTCTGAAATCGGCGATATGAAAATAGATCAGGTGTGCATAGGTTCATGCACCAACTCATCACTTCAGGATATGATGAAGGTGGCTCACATTTTAAAGGGCAAAACAGTTCACCCCGATGTGTCACTCTCTATTGCTCCCGGCTCCAAGCAGGTGCTCAACATGCTTGCTCAAAACGGTGCGCTCGCTGTGATGATTGATGCAGGTGCCAGAATTTTGGAAAGTGCGTGCGGTCCCTGCATAGGTATGGGTCAGTCACCAAACTCGAAAGGTATTTCACTTCGTACATTCAACCGTAACTTTGAGGGTCGTTCCGGCACTAAAGACGGTCAGATATATCTTGTATCGCCCGAGGTGGCAGCAGCATCGGCAATAGAAGGTGTGCTCACTGACCCAAGAAGCCTTGGCGATATGCCCGAATTTAAAATGCCTGATGAATTTATCATCAATGACAACATGATAGAAAAGCCCTGTGACGAAAAAGACATGGATAGCATCGAAGTGCTCCGCGGTCCCAACATAAAGCCCTTCCCCAAAACAGAACCGCTTTTGGAGAGTGTGGAGTGCAAGTGTTCACTCAAAGTGGGAGACAACATCACCACTGACCACATCATGCCTGCAGGTGCCAAAATCCTGCCTCTTCGCTCCAATATTCCTGCCATCAGCGAGCATTGCTTCACTGTGTGCGACGAAAACTTCCCCGCAAGAGCAAAAGAGATGGGTGCAAGCATCATAGTGGGCGGTGCCAACTATGGTCAGGGTTCTTCAAGAGAGCATGCGGCTCTTGCTCCGCTTTATCTGGGGGTAAAGGCAGTGCTCACCAAGTCATTTGCCCGTATTCATCGTGCCAACCTCATCAATGCAGGTATTCTTCCTCTTGAATTTGAAAACGAGGCAGATTATGACAACATAAACCTCGGTGACGAGCTCGCCATATCAGATCTCAGAGATGCAGTGGCAAACGGCAGACAGATTGTGATTGCAAACAAAACCAACGACAAAGAAATCAAATGCAACTGTGAGCTTACCGAGCGCACAAGAGACATTATTCTTGCAGGCGGACTTCTTAACTATACCAAACTGAAAGGATGATATAAATGGCTAAAATACCCATGACCACACCCCTCGTTGAGATGGATGGCGACGAAATGACCCGAATCATATGGAAGATGATAAAAGACATTTTGCTCATTCCATATGTTGACCTCAAGACCGAATACTATGACCTTGGTCTTGAATACAGAAACGAAACCAACGACCAGGTAACCTTCGACAGTGCCGAAGCTACCAAAAAATACGGTGTTGCAGTTAAGTGTGCCACCATCACTCCCAATGCAGCTCGTATGACAGAATATAACCTAAAGGAAATGTGGAAATCACCCAACGGCACCATCAGAGCAATCCTTGATGGCACAGTTTTCCGCACCCCCATCATCGTGAAGGGCATCACACCATATATTCCCACCTGGGCCAAGCCCATCACCATTGCCCGTCATGCCTATGGCGATGTGTATAAGAACACCGAGATGCAGGTGAAGGAAGGCTCTAAATGTGAGCTTGTGTGCACCGATGCAAACGGTGTGGAGACTCGCTCTGTAATACATGACTTTGATGGCACCGATGGCATCATTCAGGGCTTGCACAACACCGACAAATCAATTGCAAGCTTTGCAAGAAGCTGCTTTAACTTTGCTCTCGATACCAAGCAGGACCTTTGGTTTGCCACCAAGGACACCATCAGCAAAAAATATGACCATCGTTTTAAAGACATCTTTGCCGAGATTTTTGAAGCTGAATACAAAGAAAAATTCGACGCTGCAGGCATTGAATATTTCTACACTCTCATAGACGATGCAGTAGCCAGAGTGGTTCGCTCCGAGGGCGGCTATATCTGGGCTTGCAAAAACTATGACGGCGATGTTATGAGTGACATGGTTGCCACAGCCTATGGCAGTCTTGCCATGATGACTTCTGTGCTCGTGTCACCTGAGGGTGTGTATGAGTATGAAGCAGCTCACGGCACTGTTCAGCGTCACTACTATAAGCACCTCAAGGGAGAAACTACCTCTACCAACAGCGTTGCCACACTCTTTGCGTGGACAGGCGCTCTCAGAAAAAGAGGCGAGCTTGACGGCATCTCTGAGCTCAGTGCCTTTGCCGATAAGCTCGAACAGGCTACAATCACCACAATTGAAGAGGGCGTTATGACAGGTGACCTGTATCTTCTTTCAAACCTCGAAAACAAGAAAAAGGTTGACACCGAGACCTTCCTCCGTGAGGTAGCAGTGAGACTTGAAAAGCTTTTGTAATTTTTATAGTTCCACACAAAACACAAAAATCAAACCCCGTCAAATATAACTTGGCGGGGTTTTTCTTGTGAATAAGTGACGAAAGTTGGGTTTTTTATATATTCTTATCACATATCACTCGGCAAAAATGAACCACTGGAGCTTTAAATTTTATACCTCAAAATTTTCAACAAATAAAATTATCTTGAAATTTTACAGTAGGTGTGATAACATATAGCTGAGGTGATACAGTGCAGTATTTTATTACTTTTCTGGAAGGTATAATCTCTTTTATTTCGCCGTGTATGCTGCCTATGCTGCCTGTGTATGTGTCATATTTTGCACTTGGCAAAAGCGGCAAAAAAGCTTTTGTAAATTCGCTCTTTTTTGTGGCAGGCTTCACGCTTGTGTTTTGCCTTTTGGGTGTGTTTGCAGGCAGTGTCGGAAGTCTGATGTCAGAACACATGCGCGTAGTTAACATAGTGTGCGGTCTTGTGATAATAGTGCTCGCTCTGAGCTTTCTTGACATAATAAAAATCCCATTTTTCAGGGGCGCTGCAGGTGGTGTGCAAATAAAGGGAATGCTTTCATCATTTCTTTTTGGCATGGTGTTTTCAGTGAGCCTTACTCCTTGTGTTGGCGCATTTCTTGGCTCCGCACTTATGATGGCTTCATCGTCTGCCACTGCTTTAGAGGGCGCGATGCTGCTGCTTGCTTATTCACTTGGCCTTGGTGTGCCATTTGTGGTGTCGGCAGTTTTCATAGATAAGCTAAAGGGATTTTTCGATGTGATAAAAAAGCATTACCGTGTTATTAACATTGTGTGTGCATTGTTTTTGATATTGGTTGGAATAATGATGATGACGGGCAATCTTTCAAGGTTGCTTGCCGTATTTTCGTGAGGTGATGTGTTATGGCTAAATACAGAGAGCTTATTATATATCTGGCCGTGTTTATACTCATCATTGCAGGCGCTGCGTGGGGCTATAATTACCTCACCCAAAAAGCGGCCAAGCCGCCCGCTGTTACACAAGATGGCAGCAGTGATTCTTATGCAAAAGCGCCTGATTTTTGTGTGCAGACTCTAAATGGTGAAACGGCGGTGCTTGAGGATTTTGTGGGCAAACCCACTGTGCTCAACTTCTGGGCTACATGGTGCAACCCGTGCAAGTCGGAGATGCCCGTGTTTGAAGATATGTATGGCAAATATGGCAATGAAGTGAACTTTGTGATGATAAATGTGGACGGTGGTGCTTCACCTGTGGCTGCAGCCTCTGAGTTCATAGCTCAAAACGGCTATACATTCCCTGTGTATGCCGACACTGACTACTCGGCATCATATGCCTACAATGCCCGTTCTATACCACTTTCGGTGTTTATTGACGAAGACGGCAACATTTTGCAAACTCATGTGGGCGCAATGGACGGCGCGACACTTGAAAATTATATAAAACTAATCAAAAATTAAAAGGAGAAATTATTATGGCAGAAATTACAATCACCAAAGCTAATTTTGAAAATGAAGTGCTTGCAAGTGACATCCCTGTAGTGGTAGATTTTTGGGCAGCGTGGTGCGGCCCTTGCAAAATGCTTGCTCCCGTGCTTGCCGAATTTGCCGAGGAAAACGAAGGCGCCATCAAGGTGGGCAAGGTCAATGTGGACGAAGAGGGCGAGCTCGCGGCTCAGTTTGGCATCATGAGCATACCCACAATCATGGTGTTTAAAAACGGCCAAAAAGTTAATTCAACCGTGGGCTTTTGCACCAAGGCTGATCTTGAAGCGCTTGTGGACTAAGTCAAAATTTTGACGGAGAATATAAAATGCAAAAAAAACTAAAGAGGTTGTCACCAATACAAACCATCATGTTTGCGTTTTTGTCGGTGATTTTGCTGGGAAGTATTCTTTTGAGCTTGCCCATTAGCTCGGCAGATGGAATGGCAGTGCCATATATTGATGCATTATTTACTGCAACAACATCTGCCTGTGTCACAGGGCTGGTGACATTGCCTGTTGTGACCACATGGAGTTTTTTTGGTCAGCTTGTGATATTGCTCCTGATTCAGATAGGAGGACTTGGCGTTATAACGGTTGTTGCAGGATTTCTGATGCTTATGAACAGAAAATTCGGCTTAGATGACAGAATCTTGATTGGAGAGTCGTTCAATCTCAATTCAC
>JAFVSB010000009.1 GCA_017503945.1 Clostridia bacterium | reverse complement strand
TTAAAATAATTGCATTGCATGCATGAATGGAGATTCACAAATGAGAAATGTTCCCTTTTCACCTCCCGATATTTCAGACAAAGAAATACAATATGTCACTGAGGTACTCAGGAGCGGATGGATTACCACAGGACCCAAGACAAAGCTTTTTGAACAAAAAATTGCTGATTTTTGTGGAACTGACAAGGCTGTGTGTCTAAATTCTGCCACTGCATGCATGGAAATGACTCTCAGACTTTTGGGCATAGGTGAGGGGGATGAGGTTATCACCTCTGCCTACACCTATAGCGCAAGTGCAAGCGTCATCACTCATGTGGGTGCTGTTCCTGTTTTGGTAGATACTTCTACCGATAGTTATTTTATGGATTATGAAAAGCTTGCATCTGCTATAACACCCAAAACAAAGGCAATAATATGTGTGGACATTGCAGGTGTCATGTGTGACTATGACAAAATTTTTGATGCTGTAGATTCTGCAAAACATATGTTTAAACCCTCAAATGATATCCAAAAGGCATTTGGCAGAGTGGTTGTGATTGCCGATTCGGCTCATGGCATGGGCGCAAGTTATCGTGGATGTATGAGCGGCAGTGTGGCTGATTTCACTTCGTTTTCTTTTCATGCAGTCAAAAATCTCACTACTGCAGAGGGCGGAGCTGTCACATGGAAAAACATACAGGGCATCGATAACGAGGCGGTATATAAACAATATATGCTTTTGTCACTTCATGGTCAATCAAAAGATGCCCTTGCCAAAACTCAGCTCGGCGCGTGGGAATATGACATTGTCATGCCTGCTTACAAATGCAACATGACCGACATAATGGCAGCCATAGGTCTTGCTCAGCTCGAAAGATATGATGATATGCTCTCACTCAGAAAAGCATATATTCAAAAATACGAGAGCGAGCTTTGCGCAAGCGGACTCGATTTTCTTTCTCATTATACCGATACATACACCTCAAGCGGACATTTGTGTCTTACCCGTCTTGCAGGAAAAGATGCAGAATTTCGCAATAAATTCATCGTGTCAATGGCAGAGCGCGGCATAGCGTGCAATGTTCACTATAAGCCGCTTCCTATGCACACTGCATATAAAAATCTTGGCTTTGATATTGCAGATTATCCAAATGCATACAATCAGTTTGCCAATGAAGTCACTTTGCCTCTCAACACCAAAATGAGCATGGATGATGTAGAATATGTGATAGAAAATGTTAAAGAATTGATAGGAGTATAACCTATGCTTCTCAAAGAATTTCAGACTTTGCCCGAGGATTTCAAAACAGATTCTCTGCAGATGTATTATGATATCTTATCCCAAAAGAAAATGAGCCTTTTTGTCAAGCGTTGTTTCGACTTGGTTGTGTCACTATGCATGATTCTCATATGTGCGCTTCCCATGATTATCATTGCCATAGCCATTAAGCTCGATTCAGCTGGCTCGGTTTTTTACCGTCAGGAACGCATCACCAAATATGGCAAAGCTTTCAGAATATACAAATTCCGCACAATGGTCTCCAATGCCGATAAGCTCGGCACACTTGTCACTGTCAATAATGATGCTCGCATCACAAAGGTCGGTAGATTTTTGCGCAAATATCGTCTTGACGAGCTTCCGCAGCTGTTCAACATATTATTTGGTGATATGTCGTTTGTGGGCACACGCCCCGAAGTGCGCAAATATGTGGATTGCTACGAGCGTGAAATGCTTGCCACACTTCTCATGCCTGCAGGGGTCACCTCTCTTGCATGCATACACTACAAAGACGAGGAGACTCTTTTGCAAAACGCTTGTGATGCAGACGAAACCTATGTAAAAGATATCTTGCCCGAAAAAATGAAATATAACCTTGAGTATATCAAAAAATTCAGCTTTTGGTATGACATAAAGCTTTTGGCTATGACAGTTTGGGCGGTTGTCAAGAGTTAAATACAAAATCGAACGAAAAGAGATGTGTAGCATTGAACCAATATCCTGATATATCAGTTGTAATACCGGTAAGGAATGAATCGAGATATATAGACAAATGCGTGTTGTCGCTTTTTGCACAAACCTACAGTCAGGAAAAAATGCAAATAATTTTTGTTGACGGACAATCAAACGATGATACTGTTGAGCGCATATACGCTTTAGCTAAAGAGAACAGCAGAGAGGTTGTTGTGCTTGCCAATCCCCAAAGAATCACCCCTGTAGCCATGAACATCGGCATAAACCATGCAAGTGGTGATTACATTGTCAGGCTCGATGCCCACAGTGAATATCCACCCACATATATTGAGGATTGCATCAAATGCATAATCAAAACCGATGCCGATAATGTGGGCGGTATCGCCTGGTCACAAGGTGACGGATATGTGGGCGAAGCGTTTGCTCATTTGCTTACCACCAAGTTTGGTGTAGGTGATTCAGGATTTCGCACAGGTGCACCAAGCGGATATGTAGACACCGTACCTTTTGGCACTTTTAAGCGCGAAACTTTTGAAAAATATGGTTTGTATGATGAACGGCTTGTCCGCAATCAGGATTCTGAATTAAATGCCCGCATCATAAAAAATGGCGGCAAGATTTATCTTGATAATACCATTGAGCTCACATACAAATGCCGCAACACTTTTGCAGGCATAGCCAAGCAAAACTACGGAAACGGCAAGTGGAATATCATAACGAGTTATTTGTGTCCCGGAGCGATGCGGTTAAGACACTTTATTCCATTCCTTTTTGTTTTGTCATTGATTGTATTAATACCGTTGTCATTTGTGTCTTTCCCACTGTTCAGGTGGGCTCTGTATGCGGAGCTTGGGCTATATTTCCTGCTCGATTTCATCTTCTCTGCCAAGGTTGCCGCAAACAAAGGCTTGAAGTTTTTGCCTATACTGCTTATCATGTATCCTTTTTTGCATGTGTGTTATGGTATGGGTTCAATAATAGGCATTTTTTCTATTCCTAAGTTTAGAGGAGAAAAACAATGAATTTATATGAAAAAATAGTTAATCGCGAAGAAAAAATATCACTTGTAGGTCTCGGTTATGTAGGCATGCCAATAGCAGTAGCTTTTGCAAAAAAGGTTGATGTTATAGGCTTTGACCTGAACAAGCAAAAAATTGAATTATACAAGCAGGGCATAGACCCGACCAAAGAAGTGGGTGATGATGCAATAAAAGCATCTTCAGTTGATTTTACAAGTGACGAATCAAAGCTCAAAGAGGCTAAGTTTCACATTGTGGCTGTGCCCACTCCTGTAAATGCCGACAAAACCCCCGACCTTGCTCCTGTAATCGGTGCAAGTGAAATCGTTGGTCGCAATCTCACCAAAGGCTCATATGTTGTGTATGAGAGCACGGTGTACCCGGGTGTTACCGAGGATGTGTGTATTCCCATCTTAGAAAAGCTCTCAGGTCTCAAATGTGGCGAGGATTTCAAGATTGGCTATTCTCCCGAGCGTATCAATCCCGGTGACAAGGTTCACCGCCTCGAAAACATCAAAAAGATTGTGTCAGGTTGTGACAAAGAAAGCCTTGATATTATAGCTAAGGTTTATGAGCTCGTAATTGAGGTTGGCGTTCACAGAGCATCTTCCATCAAGGTTGCCGAAGCTGCCAAGGTTGTAGAAAACTCTCAGCGTGACATAAACATTGCTTTTATGAATGAGCTTGCCATGGCTTTTGACAAAATGGACATCGATACAAATGAAGTGGTAGATGCCATGAACACCAAGTGGAATGCGCTTGGTTTCCGCCCCGGTCTTGTGGGCGGTCACTGCATAGGTGTTGACCCATACTATTTCATATATGAAGCTGAAAAGCTTGGATATCACAGCCAGATTATTGCCTCCGGTAGAAAAGTCAATGACGGCATGGGTGCTTTTGTTGCCGATGCCACCATCAAAAAGCTCGTTGTGGCAGGCAAAGCACCAAAGAACTCCAAAATTGTCATTCTTGGCATCACCTTCAAAGAAAACTGCCCCGACACTCGCAATTCCAAGGTGGAAGATATCATCAACAGACTCAAAGAGTATGAAATTAGTCCCATAGTTGTTGACCCATGGTCAGACCCTGCCGATGCAATGAAGGAATATGGGGTAGAGCTTACTCCCATGTCTGAAATATCAGATGCAGATTGTGTAATCTTTGCAGTGGCTCACGATGAATTCAAAAAACTTGGCATAGCTGGTGCAGACAAGCTCTTCAAATCTTGCCCCAACTGTGAAAAAGTGCTCATAGATGTAAAAGGCATTTTTGACAAGGAAGAACTTGAACAAAAAGGCTATGCTTACTGGAGACTCTGATAACAGGAGAACTATTAATGCTTAAAAAAGTTGGAATAATTGGTCACTTTGCTCATGGCAGGGATTTTTTTGACGGTCAGACTATAAAGATTCGCACTCTAACTCAGGCTTTGCAAAACGAACTTGGCAAAGCCGAGGTATGCACACTCGACACTTATGGCGGGCTTAAAAACATAGTGAAGATAGTTTGTGGCACTTTCAAAATGCTTGCCAAATGCAAAAACATCATTATGCTTCCTGCCAACAATGGCCTTAAGGTTTTGGTTCCGCTTTTGTCTTTTGGTAATCTGTTTTTTAAAAGAAATCTTCACTATTCGGTTATTGGCGGATGGTTGCCCGAATTTGTAAAAGAGCACAAGCTCATAAAAAAGCTCCTGCAAAAATTCGATTGCATATATGTGGAAACAAATACAATGAAAATAGCGCTTGAAGCTATGCACTTTTCAAATGTGCACATTGTGCCCAATTTTAAAAACATAGATGTTCTCTCAGAGGACGAATTGGTATATAACCATAGCAAACCTTTCAAGCTTTGTACCTTTTCAAGAGTAATGAAAGAAAAGGGCATAGAAGATGCAATAGATGCTGTAAAAGCTATCAATATGCAGGCTGGTGAAGTTGTTTGCGCACTTGACATATATGGCAAAATCGACTCTGATTATGAAAATCGTTTTGCAAAATTGCAGGCTGATTTTCCCGAATATATCCGCTATTGCGGATGCGTTGATGCAAATGACAGCGTCAATGTATTGAAAAATTATTATGCCTTGCTTTTTCCCACATACTATGAGGGCGAGGGCTTTGCGGGCACATTGATTGATGCGTTTTCATCGGGCATTCCTGTTATAGCTTCCGATTGGCGCTATAACTGTGAATTTGTTACTCATGGTTATGATGGTATGACATTTGCTACGCATGATGTGAAAAAGCTTCAGGAAGCAATTACAAATATAATTAACGATTCTGATAATTACAAAACGATGAAGAATAATTGCCTTCGTACAGCAAGTAGATACTTACCATCTGTTGTTGTAAAAACAATTCTCGATAAAATGTGCTGATGTTTGGAGTGTGTTCATTGAAAGTTTTTCAGATAATTCCTCAGTTCACTGTCGGCGGTGCTGAGATAATGGCAGAAAATTTAATATATGAATTGAAAGAGCTTAGCTGTGATGTCACTGCTGTGAGCTTTTATCATTATCAGTCTGATATAACTAAGCGGTTAGAGGAAAACGGTATTAGGATAATATATCTTGGTAAGAAAAAGGGTCTTGATTTAGGTCTGTTAATCAAATTGTATAAATTGCTCAAAGCAGAAAAACCCGATGCTGTGCACACTCATATCGGAGCTGCACAATATGCTTTTCCTGCTGCAGTATTGGCAAAAATCAAAAAGATTGTTCATACTGTTCATAATGTTGCCCAAAAGGAAACATCTGCTTTCAATCAGAGAATAAATAAATTTTATTTCAAGCATGCCTATGTCACGCCTGTTGCTCTTAGTGGATTGGTTCAGGAAAGCATCGAAAAGGTTTATGGTATTCAATCGAGCAATATTCCTGTGGTATTCAATGGAATGCCACTGCACAAATATATCATCAGAGATAATTATTGTGTTGGTGATAAAATTAATATTATGCACATTGGTCGCTTCAGCGAGCAAAAAAACCATGCGGGTTTAATCGAAGCGTTTGAAAAGGTTGTCAGTGCATACCCCAATACCGTGCTCAACTTGTATGGTGAAGGGCATTTGCAAGGTTTAATCAAAGATATTGTTACCCAAAAGAATCTTGAAGGAAGTGTTGTTTTTCATGGCCTTACAGACCGTGTAGCAGATAAACTCAGCCAAAATGATATCTTTTGCTTGCCTTCAAACTATGAAGGCGTGCCTATGACTCTAATCGAAGCAATGGCATCTGGCATGCCTATTGTGGCGACTGGTGTTGGCGGCGTGCCTGATATGCTCACCGATGGACGTGATGCATTTGTGTGCGATAATAATACTGATGTTGTAGCACACTGCCTCATGAGGCTTATAGAATCACAAAAACTCAGGGAAGCTTTTGGACAAAATGCACTCAAAAGGGCATATGATTTCTCTTCAAAAAAAATGGCTGAAGACTATATGAAACTATACTAATTAATTACCAAAGAGGTTTAATATGAAACAATATAACAGCATATCTTTAAAAAATCCTTTCTATGAGATTAGTTTAGATACCATATTACTTGGAATCTATTTTTTTGTTTTGCCATTTGACTTTATTGGTAGTGAGTTTGGTTCAATCACCAAGCTAATTGCGTTGTTGCCTGTAGGATTTACACTGCTTTGTAATGTTATCAGAAACATGAAAATCAATATGTACTTATTGATTATTTTTGTTTTATATTATGTACTGAACTACGCTTCGGTTCTTCGTGCTCCTATTCCACTGTGGGCAGAAGGTAGAGCTTCCACTCTCATCTTAAACTATCTTATGATCATAATTTGTACATCGGTTCCTAAGACTCAAAAAGAGGTATTATTTTTAGAAAAATCCCTCATCTTCAGTGTAGTGTGGATAATGTTTTTTGCACTGTTCAGCTCAGTAACTTCTGAAAATGGAAGAATGTTTCTTGCTACAGAAAACTATATTCAGGATCCCAACTATATGTGTGGTTTTTTGATTTTCCCCATACTGTATTTTATTAATAAGCTTATGGTCAAGAAAAATATTTTTGTTTCTGTTTTGGCTATTCTGTTAATGTTGTATTTGATTTTTCAAACCGGCTCAAGAGGCGGCTTGCTTGCTTTGTTAGTTGCCATTTTTGCGTATTTGATGACCACAAAAAGTAATAATATGTCGGCAAGAGTAACCGTTCTGTTAATGATCTCTTTTATCATTTTAATTGCTGTTATGCTTTTTATGCCTGATGAAATCATGCAACGCTACAATCTGTCTTACACTCTCAATGACGGTGCGGCAGGTAGATTTGACATCTGGCGTGATTTGTGGAAAAGATATCACGATTTTGACTTTTGGCAAAAGTGGTTTGGGTTTGGTGCTGCCAATGTGCGCCTTGCTTCCACTTATCATAAGGTGGCACACAATCTTTGGCTTGAAACACTCATAGAACTTGGAATCTTTGGCTTTGTAGGTCTTATTTTGATTCACTCGTATTTTATAATCAAATCCTGGAAGTCGAAAGATAAACTCTATTTTGCTACACTCATAGGATATGAGGTTATGGCAATGTCCATGTCACTCTACACATACAAACCAATGTTTGCAATTTTTCTTATGATAAACCTTGTGAGGTTTGAACACGATGATAAACCCGAGCGTTTACAACAACCCGGTGCTTTTTATGGTGTTTATTGATTTGGGGAGCAGTTATGAATAGAGTACAACAACTTTTTCTGAGTTTAATATCTTCAGCGTTGACGGGTAAGCATTTTAAAATCACTATTGATGATGGTGAGTTTAAGTCATTGGAAAATATCGCCATTGTCAACAAATGCCTCCCTCTTTTATATCAGGGCTGTGTCAACTGCGGGATTGCAGCTCCGCTTCAATGGAAACATAGCGCCTCGTTCATTGTTATGGATTCACATCGTAAATTAACCGTCGAAAATGAAATATTAAACATTCTCAAAGATAATAATATCAGAGCTTGCATTCTGAAGGGCAGCTCTGTGGCGATGAATTATCCCAATCCCCTTGCAAGGTCTATGGGTGATATTGATATTTTGGTTGATGAATCCAATTATGAAAAAGCTGTTTTGCTTTTTACAACTGGCGAAGCTTTTGAAAAAAACAATCATGGATTTCACACAGAATTTTACCACAAGGGAATTGATGTTGAGATTCACAAAAGTATTCTTGACTACGCCGACTACAACTCGGGAATCGGTGCTATTATGAATAATGCAATGGATTGTATCGAACAAAAGCTGTGTGACAGTTTTTTGGTGCCTGTGCTTTCTGATGCGCATCAGGCAATATCCTTGCTCACTCATATGATCAGGCACTTGAAAGAAAATAAGTTTGTGTTCAGGCTCTATACCGATTGGGTTGCTTTTGCTTTGTCGGTAAATCCCTGCAAGTGGCAAAGTGATGTTTTGCCCTCTTTGCAAAAAACTGGATTAGAACCTTTGGCAGATGCTCTCAATTCTGCTTCTGCAGTATGCATGAACATAAGCATACCCCACCGCAGTAACAATAGCTTTTCAAAAGATTTTTGCACTTTGCTGATAGAAGAATTTTTATCTGTGGACAAATCCGGCACTCCCGATGGCTTGGATTACAACATAGGCAACTTGTTGTCACACAGGGGTGCTGTGTCACAAAATAAAATCTCCACAGCCTTTTCTGCACTTAATTATATAGCCAAAACCAATTATTCGCTTGGCAGAATAAAGCTTTTTTTGCCGCTGTTATGGATATATATACCACTAAGATATTTTTGCAATGTTTTAATTGGCAAAAGAAAAAAACTTAATTTTAAAAAGGTTATATCATCAGCCAAACGAAGAGATGTTATTTATAATGAGCTCAATCTGTAATTTACTTTAAGAACGGAGGCACATGCATGGCAAAGCTTGTCAGTGTTATTGTTCCTGTTTATAACATGGAAAAATTATTACCAAGATGTATAGAAAGCATCTTAAATCAGACCTACTCTGATTTGGAGCTTATATTGGTCAATGACGGTTCTAAAGACAATAGCGCAAACATTTGTGAGCAGTACAAAGAAAAAGATAAGCGTGTCACTTTGCTGCACAAAACAAATTCCGGAGTTGCCGATGCCACAAATCTTGGTCTTGATAATGCCAAAGGCGATTTTATCCTGTTTGTTGACAGTGACGATTATATAGCAGACGATATGCTTGAAAACCTTGTGTCACACCAGGCACACACCGGTGCCGATATTGTGCAAACAGGCATGTCAAGAGTAAATGAGCATGATACAGTGACCTTTGTTCAGGCATTTGAACCAAAAATCATTGGTGACACATATTCAATAATCAAAGAATTTTTTTGCGGGTCTGATATTTTACTTTGTCTGGCATCAAAACTATTTTCAGCACATTTGTTTTCTGACTATCGCTTTGAATCAGGCAGAAATATAATAGACATTCTTTCTATGCCTGTTTTGCTTAGCGGTTGTCGCAGTTATGCAATAACAGATGGGGCAGGGTACATGGCCTTTTTCAGAGAGGGCAGTGTTTCCCGAGGATTTCTTACTGACAAAACATATGATGATAACAAATATTATCTCAATAATTGGCTTGAGTTTTTAGAGACCAATTATCCTGAGGTCACTGAATTTAAAGGCGGCGTGTATTACAGAGGAGCGTATGAGATGTCATACAGATATCCGCTTCTTTCTGCCAGCCCTTATGTTACTGACAAAAAGAATAAAAAGAAAGAAATGTATTCTCTTTTTTGTTATTATTATAAAAATCTTCTTGACACAAGGTTTTACAAAACCGTTGAGTCTAAAAAGAAGATAATGTTCAGAATATTTTATTTCAGCCCATTTTCATTTAGATTTGCAATGAAGCTTTTCTCGTTTGTAAGATAGCACACCTTTTATGAGTCGATTAATTGCAGGGAGGCAATGTTGTGAAAATATTGATTGTAGCAAAATTTTGGGATTCTTCTGCAGGCATAGGTGCTCTCAGACCCATGAAAATTGCCAAATATTTAATCAAAGCAGGCCATGATGTGGCAGTTATATGTGGCGATGAGTATGCGGGTTTTGATTTTTTTGAAAGCCAAAGGCTTGATGAGTCATATAAGCCTCACTATTTTCAACTTCCTGCATTTTCGTATTCGGGCATTGTAGCCAAAGAAGACAGATTATACAAACGCCGTAATGATGCAAAAGCTGTTTGCGCATCATCATCTCAAAACAGCGCGACAGACACTTTAAAAAAACCAAAAAAACAATCCTTGCTCAATAAGCTCAAATGGCTCTTGTATAAGACTTTGTATAGTTCATTCAAAATCAATAACACGGTGAAGTGTTCACTCAAAGCTATAGACCAAAAGCTTCCGTTTGAGCCTGATATTATATTTTCATCTTTTGCTCCTGAAGAAGTGCACTTTCTGGCAATGAAGCTGAAAAAAATGTACCCCCATGCTTTTTGGATTGCAGATTTTCGCGACCCAATGGCAAATGCTTTGACTCAATCACCGCTTGAGTATTCATATAAGCTATACCGTCAAAAGAAGGTCTTTGCCAAAGCAGATGCTGTGACAGTTGTCAGCCAGACATGGCGCGATGAATTTGCCTCTCTTGGAGCTAAAAATGCAATTACCCTCTACAGTGGCTTTGATACTGATGATTTTGCCGATTTGAAGCAAGCTTCCCCTTGCGATGAAAAGCTCACATTTACATACACAGGTTCACTCTATCCAGGGTTGTCTGATTTGACACCTTTTTTTGAAGCATTGAACGAATTATTCATTGAGGGTGCAATTGACCCTGCTAAGATAAGGCTCGTGTATGCGGGAGCGCACGGCGCTGAGTTTGATAGCCAATCATCTTCCCTCCCCAAAGAAGTGGAGATTATAAATCATGGTTTGGTGAGCCGCAAGGAGTCTCTTTCTTTGCTGATGCACAGTGATATACTTCTTCACGCTTTGTTTTGCTACCCTCAGACAAGAGGCATCATCACAGGAAAGCTTGGCGAATATTGGGCATCAGGCAAGCCTGTACTTGCAATCATCACAGGCACTGCTCGTGCCGACGAGTTCATCTCTATACTCGAAAAATCGGGAACAGGGTTTTCGTATGATGAAACATGTCGTGACAAATCATTTGATGCTCTCAAGAGGTATATTATTTCTCAATACAGCAAGAAGATGTCTGGCACTTTACTACAGTATTCCAAAAGCTATGACTTTGTTTCTTCTTTTGATTATGCATATATTGCAAAAAGTATGACGATAATCGCAAAAGGTAATATGTGAGGTGATTTGAGTCCGCAATATTTCACAACTCATATGTAGAAAGACAGGTAATTTAAATGATCTTAACGAAAAAACAGCTTTTCACTGATGCAAGTTCCAAGGACAATCTGGCAAATAAAGCAGTAAATAATGGGATAATAACGATAATAGAGCAGATGATTCGATTGATTCTCCAGGTGTCAAGTACTTCCATTTTGGCTCGTTATATTACCCCTGACAGTTATGGCTTGATATCAATGGTGGCTGTGGTGACCAATTTCGTTGCTATATTCAAAGATGTTGGATTAAGTATTATAACAATACAAAAAGAACACATTACCGAATCTGAATCATCTAATTTGTTTTGGATAAATGTAGCTTTGAGCACTGCTCTTGGTGTGCTTGTTGCATTGTTTTCTCCTATAGTATCATGGTTTTATGGCCGTAGCGAGCTTATAGGTATAACTATTTATATGGGAATTGCTCTCGCTATTTCTGGTATATCAATGCAACATCAGGCTCTGCTAAAACGAAATTTAAGGTTTGATTCAATTTTTGTTATCAATATTGCCAGTTATTTCATATCGTTGGTTGTCATGGTTGTGATGGCAATTTATGGTTATGAATATACAACTTTAGTGGTGGGCACTCTTGTTCAGAATATTTTAATAACGTTAATCACATTCTTTTGTTGCAGATGGATCCCACAAAAATATGATAAACACACGAAAATTGGTTCCATGGTTAAATTTGGCATCAATGTCACGACATTTGAATTTGTAAATTACTTCACAAGAAATCTTGATAACATTTTGATTGGCAAATATTGTGGTTCTGAACAATTAGGGTTGTATTCTAAGGCATATCAAATTGTATATATGCCGATTAATAGAATTAGGGCGCCAATAAATAATGTGGCACTTCCTATAATGGCAAAAGTTTCAACTGATTCTCAGAGACTCAGGAGATATTTTAAAATACAAACAATGATCCTTTCGATAATTGTTATTCCGTTGATGATGGGAATATTTTCTAATGCACGCGATTCAATTCTGCTTTTGTTTGGCGAGAATTGGTTGCAAATGGAATTCGTTTTCAAAGTACTGTCTTTTGTTGCAATATTCCAACCTGTCTTTAGCGCGTCGGGAACGGTATTCATGGCTTTAGGACGAGCTGATTTGCATTTGAGTGCTGGTATTTACACCTCGGCATGCACGGTGATATCATTTATTATAGGTGTTAATTATGGAGTTAATGGTGTTGCTGTGGCTTATGCATGTTCATCTATAATAACTCAATTTATAAGCTTTGCTATACTTTTTAAAAACTCAGCTATAAAATTATATGACTTGGTTGAAGGAGTTTTGCCAACAACAGTATCAGCGATTATTGCTTGTGTGTTGTGCACTTTAATTAAAAAACACATTGTGATTTCTGGTTTATTTTTTAGGTTCATTTTCAGTTTTTCTACTTTATATATAATATTCATCTGTTTGATGTTAGTGATTCCAACTGGTCGCGCACAACTTCTATATATCATTAATTTGATTTTAAGCAAATTTAAATTATCAAAAAAGAATCAGTGATTTAATGTAATTTGATATGTTTTAATTTTAGTGGAGGTTATTATGAGCAATAACGATTATTTCAAAGGAAAAAATCTTTTGATTACAGGAGGCACAGGTTCGTTTGGTTCGGCAGTTCTCAAGCGTTTTTTGCACTCTGATATAAATGAGATCAGACTCTTTTCCCGTGATGAAAAAAAGCAGGATGATATCAGGCATGAAATTCAGGCAAAATATCCCGAACATGCCGAAAAGGTTAAGTTTTTCATTGGCGATGTAAGAAACATTGAATCTCTCAGAGATGCAGTTTATGGAGTTGATTTCATATTTCATGCTGCAGCGCTCAAACAGGTTCCTTCTTGTGAATTTTATCCCATGGAAGCGGTAAAGACCAACATCATAGGCACCGACAATGTTCTCAAAGCAGCAACAGATGCCAGGGTCAAAAATGTTGTGTGCCTTTCTACCGATAAAGCGGCATATCCCATAAACGCCATGGGCATAAGCAAGGCAATGATGGAAAAGGTGGTTCGTGCCAATGCCCGAAGTGCAGCTGAACGCGGCGGCACAGTGATTTCGTGCACTCGCTATGGCAATGTTATGTGCTCAAGAGGTTCTATAATACCATTGTTTATCGAGCAGATCAAAGCAGGCAAAGAAATCACAATCACCAATCCAAACATGACAAGATTTTTGATGAATCTCGATGAGGCGGTTGACCTTGTGCTCTTTGCATTCGAGCACGCTCAACCCGGTGATTTGTTTGTTCAAAAATCCGATGCTTCCACAATTGGAGTTTTGGGACAAGCTGTTCAAAAGCTTTTTGGTGATACAGGCGTCAAAATCATAGGCAGCCGTCATGGCGAAAAGCTCTACGAAGTGCTCATGACCAAGGAAGAGCTTGTGCGCGCAGAAGATATGGGTGACTATTTCAGAGTAACTCCCGACAATCGTGACCTCAACTATGATAAATATGTTGCAAACAGCAATGTTATCACTCAGATGGACGAAGAATACAGCAGTCACAACACCCGTCTTTTAAATGTTGATGAAACTGTAGAAAAAATTCTTACAACCGACTATGTTCAGCAAGAATACAAAGGCTGGACAAAATAATTTGTTTGAAAGGTGAATTGACATGATTCCGTTAGTGAAACCATATATTGCCGACCGCTGCAAAATGATGCCTGCAATAGAGCAAATTCTGTATAGCGGTTACATTGCCGAGGGCGAAGCGGTATATAAATTCGAAAAAGAATTTGGTGACTATATAGGCAATCCAAATGTATTGGTGCTCAGCTCAGGCACCGCTGCTTTGCACATAGCGCTTTTGCTTCTGGATGTAGGCAAAGGTGATGAAATCATAAGCACTGCAATGACCGCAGAACCCACCAACACAACCATCGCTATCACAGGAGCAAAGGTTGTGTGGGCAGATGTTGACGAAAAGACAGGACTTCTCGACCCTGAGTCTGTTCGCCGCAAAATCACACCGCGCACCAAAGCCATAATGCTTGTTCACTATGCAGGCATGGTGTGTGACATGGACGAGTTCAATAAAATATCCAAAGAATATAATATCCCGATTATTGAAGACACTGCCCATGCGCTGGGCAGCAAATATGACGGCAAAATCATAGGCTCCAATTCACGATTCACCTGCTATTCATTCCAGGCAATTAAGCAGATGACCACAGTAGATGGCGGAGCCATAGCATTCAGAGACGAAGCCGATGTTGCTGCTGCAAGAAAGCTCCGTTGGTTTGGGCTTGATAAGAAGGTGTCCCGTCTTGAAAATGACATTACCCGCGCAGGATATAAATATGGCATGAATAATGTCACTGCAACCATAGGCAGCGTGCAGCTTCAGGACACTCCCGACATCATAGCAAGATATGTGAGCAACGGTAAATATTTTGATGAGAAACTTGCCGGTGCTTCAGGCGTCACACTTGTTCCTTACTATAACAATACCGAGCCATCATATTGGCTCTATACTATGAAGGTTGAAAAAAGAGATGATTTCATAAAGATGATGGAATCAAAAGGTATCCTTGCATCCACTCTGCATCATCGCAGCGATACTCACAGTGTGTTTAACGAATCAAAATGTGAGCTCCCTGGTCTGGACAAATTCTATTCTGAATTTATCCACATTCCAAGCGGCTGGTGGGTTACCGATGAAGACAGAGAAATGATAGTTGATGCAATCAGGCAGGGGTGGTAATATGACATCAAAGGACTCCGACAAAAAAATCATGACTCCGCTTTTCAAACCATATATGCCCCAGCTCGATGAGCTCTCTGCCATTCTCATGTCGGGCAGTTTGGCAAGTGGTAAATATACCGTCATGTTTGAAGAATGTCTCAAAAAGTATTTTAACCAGGATTATGTTCTCGTGACCAACACTTTCAGCTCAGCAATTTCAGTTGCCACTGCAGCCATTGGTCTTGGCTTTGGTGACGAAGTAATCGCATCGCCCATGGGATGCCTTGTTTCTACCCAACCCTATGTTGCATCAGGCTTCAAAATCAGATGGTGTGATGTTGACCCTATGAGGGGCACACTTTCGCCCGATGCATTGCGCAGCGTGGTATCT
>JAFVSB010000115.1 GCA_017503945.1 Clostridia bacterium | reverse complement strand
TCATTTATAAACGGAGTTTTGGCTTCTGCGGTTTGATGGGGGTTAATTATGCCTGTGATTTCGGTTTCACAAGTAAATAATTATATAAAAAGATACATAGATCAAAATAGACATCTGTCGGATTTGTGGATTAAAGGAGAAATTTCCAATTACAAGCATCACTATAGCGGGCATATTTATATTACGCTTAAAGATGAGGCTTCTACTTTAAAGGCAGTAATGTTCAAAGGTAGCGCCGCACGCTTGAATTTTGAACCAAGAGACGGCATGAAGGTAATAGCTTTTGGCAAAATCAGTGTGTATGAACCCGCAGGGGTATATCAGCTCTATATAGACTCTATGATACCCGACGGCAAAGGCGAGCTATATGCTGCATTTGAACAACTTAAAGATAAACTGCAACAGGAAGGACTTTTTGATTCTCAATATAAAAAAGCTCTTCCTCGTTACCCTCAAAAAGTAGGTGTAATATCTTCAGTATCCGGAGCTGCTCTAAGGGATATTCTTAATGTGCTCAAAAGGCGCTACAAAATTTGTGACATTGTCATATATCCCGCCAAGGTTCAGGGGATAGGCGCAGCAGATACCATATGTGATGGACTCAGGTATCTTTCTCAAAACACTGAGTGTGATGTTATCATTTTAGCTCGTGGCGGAGGCAGTATTGAAGACCTTTGGGCATTCAATGAGGAAAAAACTGCCAGAGCAATTTTTGAATGTAAAACACCTGTCATTTCTGGTGTTGGTCACGAAACTGATTATACCATCAGTGATTTTGTTGCAGATCTAAGAGCACCCACGCCATCTGCTGCTGCAGAGGTAGCAGTGCCATCATCGGAGGAGCTTATCTCACATGTAAAACAATGCAATGACAAACTCAATCTAATCATTGATTCTAAAATTAACTTGCTTGAAATGAATTTAGAGAAATTCGGAAGTGAATACATATATTCCAAGCTGAATTCTATGATTGATAATTTTACTCTTTGCAATGAAAACTTAATATCATCTTGCAAAAGCATAGTTGAAACTGCCGTCTTAAAAGCAGAATTTAATTTGAACGAAGCGGACACTCTTCTGTCTACGCTCAATCCGTTTTCGGTAATGAAGCGAGGCTATAGTGTTGCCACTATGCCCGATGGCAGAGTGGTTGATTTTTTTGCAATGCATCCTGATGATGAATTTGATCTTATTTTTCATGGGGGCAGTGCAAAATGTGCAATACGGAGGATTAAGTATGAGTGACAATATCAGTTTTGAAAGTATTCTTGGCAAACTTGAAGAAACGGTAAAAATTTTAGAAGAAGGCAATATCACCCTTGAAGAAAGCATTGCCCTATATGAACAAGGAGTGCGGCTTTCTGAACAATGCCGACAACGGCTCAATTTGGCAAAACAAAAGATAGAGATTATCAAAAACGAAAATTTCGAAGAAAGTGATATCGTTTCCGATGTCATTATGGAGAACTAAAATGAATTTTAAAGAAGCGTATTCCCAAAAAATAGAGTTGATTGATAATTACATTACATTTCATCTCGATTCAAAATATAGTGAGGTATCTCCCGAGCTGGCTGAAGCTATGAAATATTCAGTGCTCAATGGAGGCAAGAGACTCCGTTCGATTCTATGTATAGAAATTTGCCATATGTTGGGCGGTTCGGCGGAAAAAGCTTTGCCTTTTGCTGCTGCCATCGAAATGATTCATGCATATTCTCTTGTGCATGATGACCTGCCTGCAATGGATAATTCTGATGTAAGGCGAGGTATGCCCAGCTGCCACAAAAAATTTGGTGAAGCTATGGGCATTTTGTGCGGTGATGCACTGCTTAATGCCGCATACGAATTAATATCCGAAAGTTGTGAGGATTCTTCAAGCGTGCAAGCCTTCAAATGCATTGCTGCCGCTGCAGGTGCCAAGGGCATGATTGATGGACAGGTAATTGATTTGAATGTTGCAGCCACAAATGAATGTTACTTGAAGCTTTTGACCAAACTAATAGAGCTTAAAACAATGGCTTTGATTAGAGCAGCAATTCTTACAGGCGCTTGTATTGCCAATTGCGATGAAAAAATTATGAGTGATATGAGTGAATTTGCATATCATCTTGGCTTGGCATTTCAGCTGAGAGATGACTTTGAGGACATTATAGAGGACGGTGCCCAGTGCGGCGATTCTCCTAATTTTGTCAACTTTTTAGGTGCTGCAAATGCAAAGGAAATGCTTGAAAATCACGCTGCTTCGGCTGCAAATATTCTTAAAAGATATGATAACAGCGAGTTTTTAAGCCAACTGCATTCTTTTCTTTTTGATTGATAAAAGGTGCTTAGCACATCGAAAAAAGCAAATCATACAAAGGAATAGTATTTATGAATTCGATTGACAAAATTATCGATAAAAATAATATTAAAACTTTAACCAGCAGCAACAGTGTGGGGTTGTGTCAATACATCAGAAACTTTCTTGTTGAAAATGTGTTGGAAACCGGAGGTCATTTGGCCTCTAATCTTGGCGTGGTAGAATTGACTCTTGCTATGCATAAGGTTTTTGATTTTCCTACAGACAAGATTATTTTTGATGTTGGTCATCAAAGTTATGTTCATAAAATCCTAAGTGGCAGACATAATGAGTTTGCCACTTTGCGCAAATTTGGTGGAATTTCCGGATTCCCTAAAACTAGCGAAAGTGAGTATGACTCTTTTAACACAGGCCACTCAAGCACCTCTATATCGGCAGCTGTTGGTATTGCAAGGGCAAGAGATTTAAAGAATGAAGATTATAATGTGATTGCCTTTATTGGCGATGGTGCTTTGGGTGGCGGTATGGCATTTGAAGCATTAAATGATGTGGGAGCCAATAAGACCAAAGTCATCATTATATTAAACGATAACGAAATGTCAATCAATCACAATGTGGGTGGTTTGTCCGCACATTTGACCATGCTCAGAACCAACAAAAAATATCTCAATGTCAAGAGCAAAATGCAAGTCCTGCTCGGCAAATGCGGCTCTTTCGGTAAAATGATTACCAAAGGTATCAAAACTGTAAAAAGAGCTATAACTTTTGCCACTGTTGCCGCACCAATGTTTGAAGAGCTCGGCATCAAATATATTGGTATAATAGATGGTCATAATATCGATGAATTAACTGATGCTTTTGAAAAAGCCAAGAATATAAATGGTCCTGTTATAATTCACACCCTTACCCAAAAAGGGCGTGGATACGATCCTGCCGAAAAGAATCCTGATTTATATCATGGTGTATCGGCAAAGTGTAAGGAAAAACTCCCGGGCACAGCTTACACGCAAATTTTTGGTGATTATTTGTTTTCTAAAGCGAAGCAAAACCATGATATTGTTAGTATTACTGCTGCCATGGCAGATGGATGCGGACTCAACAAATTTTCCAAAGAATTTAGCGATCGTTTTTTTGATGTTGGAATTGCTGAGCAACATGCCGTTACCTTAGCAGCAGGATTGGCAAGTAGGGGAGTCATTCCTGTTTTCTCGGTGTACTCAACCTTCTTACAGCGGAGCTATGACCAATTATTACATGATGTATGTATGCAAAATCTCCATGTTATATTCGCCATTGACAGAGCAGGCGTTGTTGGTGAAGATGGAGAAACTCATCAGGGGTTATTTGATTTATCATATCTTCTTCATATGCCTCAGATGACCGTCTT
>JAFVSB010000114.1 GCA_017503945.1 Clostridia bacterium | reverse complement strand
AGAATATATAAAAGAATATATAAGAGGTTCAGACTATGCTATATACCCAAAGCTTTTCAAAGCTTATTGATGTTTTCAGAAAAATGCCCGGTGTGGGAAATAAAAGCGCTGTGAGAATGGCATATTATATATTGTCGCTTCCAAAAGAAGAGGTAGACGATATGATAGCCACAATATGCGCAGCAAAAGAAAAGATAGGCTACTGCTCAATTTGTCAGAACACCACCGAGCAAGATGTGTGCGAAATCTGCTCCAATCCCAAAAGGGACAAATCGGTCATTTGCGTGGTGGAGCAGCCCAAAGATGTGGTTGCACTCGAAAAAACGCGCGAATACTATGGCACCTACCATGTGCTTCACGGGTGTATTTCGCCAATGGATTCCATCGGCCCTGAGGATATCAAAATCAAAGAGCTTCTTGCGCGCGTTGCAGACGAAGAGGTAAAAGAGGTCATCATGGCAATCAGTCCCAGCATAGAGGGCGAGGCCACCACAATGTATATTTCCAGACTTCTTAAGCCGTTTGACATAAAGGTCACACGCATTGCCTACGGCATCCCCGTGGGCGGCGACCTCGAATATGCCGACCAGGTCACTCTGGCAAAGGCTATAGAGGGCAGACGAGAGATATAGGATACCAGCAAATAAAACTTAAAACTATTGACAACTTGCACTTTTGTGTTTATAATATGTAGAATGACAGTATTCTGCCTTATCATGTCCGCAGATAAGGCCAACAGCTTTTGATTTTAATGCGGGCAGAAAGGTTAGGTTTGTTATTATGGCAAAAGAGGTTGTACTTACTCCGGAAGGCCTCAAAAAACTCGAGGATGAACTCGAGCATCTCAAGGTTGTAGGAAGAAGGGAAATCGCCGAAAAAATCAAAATTGCAAGAGGTTTTGGCGATCTTTCCGAAAATGCCGAATATGATGCGGCAAAAGATGCGCAGGCTTCAATGGAGGAGCGCATAGCCAAAATAGAAGACATGCTCAAAAATGCAAGAGTGGTTGATGTAAAAGATGTCGACACCAATTCAGTGGGCATATGCTCCAAGGTTACGGTGCTCGATGTTGAATTTGACGAAGAAGAGGTTTACACTCTCGTTGGTTCTACCGAAGCTGACCCCGATGCAAATAAAATCTCCGATGAATCACCCATAGGTATAGCTCTCATGGGCAAAAAAGTGGGCGATATTGTGTCGGTAGAAGCTCCCGGCGGAGTTATCGAACTCAAAATAATAGAAATCAGCAAATAATAAATTTTACACAAGGAGGAATTCGCGAATGAGTGAACAGGAAACAAAAAACAACGCTCCCGACACCGAGCTTAGTGAGATATTGCAGGTGCGCCGTGAAAAGCTCAGCGAGCTTCAGGCAAACGGCATGGATCCTTTCGAAATAACCAAATTTGAAAGAACACACACCTCAGCTCAAATCAAAGACAACTACACCGAAGAGGAGCGTGAAATTACCAAACGCGGTTCCGACGAGGTTGAAATCATAAAAGCCAAAATCTCTGCACTTGATGGTCACAATGTAGTGATTGCAGGGCGTATCATGTCCAAAAGAGGCATGGGCAAGGTAGGATTTCTCCATGTGTCAGATCTTGAGGGTCAGATTCAGATTTTTGTCAAGAAGGATATCCTTGGCGAAGATGAATACAATCGCTTCAAAAAGCTCGACATAGGTGACATTGTGGGCGCAGAGGGTGAAGTTTTCACCACTCAGACAGGTGAAATTTCCATCAGAGTAAGCAAGCTCACCCTACTTTCCAAATCACTTCAGCCGCTTCCCGAGAAGTTCCATGGCATGACCAACACGGACCTTCGCTATCGTCAGAGATATGTTGACCTCATCATGAATGCCGATGTTAAAGACACATTCATCAAAAGGTCAAAAATAATTTCTTCCATCAGAAGCTATCTTAATGGTCAGGGCTTTTTGGAGGTCGAAACTCCCATGCTCGTTTCCAATGCGGGCGGCGCTGCTGCAAGACCGTTTGAAACTCACTTCAATGCTCTTGATGAAGATTTCAAGCTTCGTATTTCTCTTGAGCTCTATCTCAAGCGTCTCATCGTGGGCGGTCTTGAGAGAGTGTATGAAATAGGCAGAGTATTTCGCAATGAGGGTCTCGACACCCGCCACAATCCCGAATTTACTCTCATGGAGCTCTATCAGGCCTACACCGATTATCACGGCATGATGGATCTCACAGAGAATCTCTATCGCCATGTGGCAAACGAAGTGCTCGGCACCACAAAGATTGTGTATAACGGCATCGAGATGGATCTGGGCAAGCCTTTTGAGCGCATCACCATGGTAGACGCTGTAAAAAAATATGCAGGAGTTGATTTTAACCAGATCAACACTTTGGAAGAGGCGCGTGCTGCTGCCAAAGAGCACCATGTGGAATATGAGGAGCACCACAAAAAAGGTGACATTCTTAACTTGTTCTTTGAAGATTATGTAGAAGAACATCTTGTTCAGCCCACCTTTGTTATGGATCACCCTGTTGAGATTTCTCCTCTTACAAAGAAAAAACCAGGCAATCCTGATTATGTAGAGCGTTTCGAGTTCTTCATGAACGGCTGGGAGATGGCAAATGCATATTCTGAGCTCAATGACCCCATCGATCAGCGCGAACGCTTCAAACTCAGGAGGCTCTCCTTGCTCTTGGCGACGAAGAAGCCAACACTACCGACGAGGACTTCATGCATGCTCTCGAAATTGGTATGCCACCCACGGGCGGCATAGGCTTTGGTATAGACCGTATGTGCATGCTCCTTACTGATTCAGCAGCTATCCGCGATGTGCTTTTATTCCCCACAATGAAGCCAATTGCCGATAAGTGAGCTTGACTTGTCAAGCGAAACGAATCGGAAGCGGACAAAAGGCCATACGGGTATGGCGTCCGCACCAAGTGGCAAATGCAAGCGAAGCAAAAATTACAACCTTTGTGAAAACGAAGTGATTTTTGCGCAGTCGCTGAAGCCACTCGCCGACAAATAAGTTTGCAAAGCTTCCTTTGTATAAATAAAGCTTTGCGAATACAGTCGCTGAAGCCGAAAGATAAATAAGTTATAATTAACCAAGATGTTTTGTAATATCTTGGTTTATTATATATAAAATGGTTCAACACATAAATAAATTTGGCGGAGGAAAAGAATGTGGCAAAGGGCATTATATATGTAATGACTACTGTTGTTCCAGGACTTATCAAGATTGGAAAAACAGGATCCGAAAATTTTGAAAGCAGAATGTATAATTTAGAACGCAATGGCTATTTCAATGTTGTTGGTCTCAAACGAAAGTTTGCTATTGAAGTGGATGATTATGATGAGAAAGAAGTCCTTTTGGATGAAATTTTCAGAAAAAGCAAAGTCCCAAATTCTGAATTGTTTGCTCTTGATGCAGACCTTGTAGTGCAATTGTTATCTTCTTTTGAGGGAAAACAGGTCTTCCCAAAAGAAATTTCAAAAGAAGAAGTGTTTACTGCTGCAACTGCTGAACAACAGGTGAAATCGGATTGGGGTTTAGTTCCTGACGGTGAATATTATATTTCGCAAATGGTTAAGGACTTTGGCAAAGTATCAGCAACTATGCGTGTTGAAAATGGAACTTTTATTGTGCTGAGGGGGAGTATATGTGCGCCCACTAAGAATGGCTGGGTTCCTGAAATCCGCAAAACAGCACCAATATCCAATGATATTTTACAAGATGATGTTATTGCTAGTTCTCCCAGTTCGGCAGGATGGGTTGTTTTAGGGCATTCCAATAACGGCTGGACTACATGGAAGGATGAAAAAGGAAACCCTATTGATATATACAGAAAACATATCGATTAAGCAGCGCCTTTTGGCGCTGCTTTTTTATACTTAAAGCTCACAAAATATTTTTCTTCCTGGCAGGGTTGAAAAACTTAGTGCTTTCTGCTATACTGAAACATGTCAGGATTATTTACAAGAAAAGTATCTACATAAGATAAGGTGATGTCGCAATGGCAAGAAGAGGTAAGAAAAGTTATCTGGAAGAATTCAGCCATGCAACAGGCGGTAGAAGATTTAAATCTGTTGCTGATTTAGAGCAGGCATTTAACAGATGGATGAACAGCATGGGGTATGATTTTGAAGCGTATGGCAAAAAGTTTTCCGAAAATGATTTTTATGACGGCGCAAATTACACTATGTCTTTATTGAAAAAGGACAGAGATTTAATGATGAGATTTGGATTGACAGAAGACAAAATGGTAAGGAGCAGACCGGACTTCAGAGATGTAACGGATAAACCATATTCATTGTTAAACCAGTTTAGGCATTACGGCAATCAGGGGCATAATTACAGACAGCGTGGAGATGTGAGAAAAAAAGGTGTGAAAGGTGCAGCCAATGGCTTTTCGGGAAAGATTGTTTTAATCGCGCTGGTTTGTATTGGTTTATACTCTTTATTAGGCGATACAGTATATGATTTTATTACAAGCGGTGCTATTTTTAAGATTATTTTGATCGGATTATGTGGTTTGATGACTATTGGCATATTAAAGTCAAAGAAGATGGGCTGGCCTCTTCCTATAAAGTTGATTGTTATATTTGTATTTTGGTTAGTAATATTAAATTATAATGGTTAAATCAAAAAGAAGTCCTGATCAGGACTTCTTTTTTCATAAAATCTTTATTTCGCACATGGGGTTTGTTGTAGACAAATTATTGTCCGTTTTATTGTACACATCGACGGCTATAATCTCAATATACGGAGCAGAAACCAAATTGCTTTGCGAGGCTTCGCAGGTTGACAACAGGAGTTTGTCCGTATATAATAAATATATATGTAATGCATTGGAGGCGGGAGGATGTTTTTGGAAAGGCTTTTCAAAAAGAAAGAGAAACCTATTTCTGTTAAGGGAATGTTTGAAGTAGGACATAAATCTATTACAGCGCAAGATTGCGGATATATGCTTACAAAAATGACTACATACGAAAATCGCATTGAGTTTTGCTTTGACCGGGTTGATGCGGATGCCCATAACCTTGAAAAGATGACTGCAACGGTTAACCTTGACAGCGATGAACGACTGATTCCTTTCGATGTTGGGGGCAGAACTCTTTACTGGGACAAGGTTGATGAAGCATTCCGATTGAGAGATATGCCTGAGGGCGAACCTACTGCACTCATTCCTAAAGTGCTTATCTACCCCAATGATGTAATGACAATGGAGCAGGAATATGCCGAGAAATATTACAGCAAAGAAGCCCTTTCCTATGCGCTGCTGAAAGACGGAGTATACATCTGGAGCTACAATGACGGATGTGCAACACCTGTGGTTTTTGAAACACCGCGGTTGTTTTTATTATTTGGCGAGATTGTGAGGCATCCCTTAAGCGGTATGTTGCCCAATGTTCATGGTCACCTTGACTTATACACGCCGAGTTATGCTGAGATTAAGGGGATTACAGAAGATAACCTTATTCAATTATATAACAAAAATCTTGAAATAGGAAAAACGGAGGAGAAAAATGAGATACACAGTGAACGAATTGATTGATGACAAAGAATTGAGAAATGAGCTTACTGGGGGCACTTTTTTCTTTGAAGACAGAGATGGTGCTTTTTTGCAAGTTGATTTCGGCAATGAAAGCATGCGCAAGAATCACATTGCGGTGTTTGAAGAACTTTACGCAATCGGCGGAGCAGAACTTTTTGACAAACTCATTGCCACAGGTAATACATGCCTTACAACTGATCCCAATGCTGCAAAGGTTGGCGTTCAGCCCGTTAAAGGTGCAGATGGTTATTACTTAAAAACAAATGCTTCTTTTGCAGTAGCTTTTTCATCAATACTTTACGGCCTTGCAGGACTTGGCGATGAGGACCGCTTCTCATTCGGCACAGATGAGGAATATGATGCAAACACTTTTCTTGCATATGAGGAATTTGATTATATCAACAGTTCTTTCGTTGACGACCTCTGTGCAATTGAGGAAGCAGATGACGGAGGTTTTGTAGTCGTAAACCCTGATACAGAAGAAAAAATCTCATTCTTTATTAAGACTAAAGAAGAAGAATTAAGAATTGATAAGTTTTATGCAATCAAAAAACTCTACCTCTTTGATCTTTCTGCTGAAGATGATTCTGAAACAGATGTTCCCGTTGCATACAAATACAAATTAAGCGAAGATGGTAAGTGGGGCTATTTCAACGGCGAAGTTAGCCAGATGACTCCACCTATGTTTAATAATGTTGTACTGACTTATCATAATGGTAAATATCATATCATTGCAGAGGAAGAGTATGGTTTCCGATACAAAGTGTATACAGATTTGTATGAAAGAGAATTTGGCTTCGATAATCCACTGGTAATCAACACATCACGCTTCTTTTTTGTAGATGCCAACCATCGTCCCGGCGGTGTTTCATATGTTGAAAGTTTTGTTGATGCAGACGGAAACGGTGTCATACTTTATTTCCCCAATCCCGCAGACTCTGATGGTTTAGTTCTCTTGAACGGTAATGGTGTTTCATTTGACGATTACAAGTATCCTTACGGAAAAGAACCCTCCATTGTAAAGATTACAGACTCTGAACTGTTCCTTACAGGATCAGACACCTCATCAAAAATCCCCGTTACTGACTGTAAACTCTTTGCAAAGGATTGCTACAACCTTTATTTTGGTAAAAAAGATGAATACGAATTTGTGTGTCGGTTGAGAGGGGGCACAAACTATATAGTACATAAAGATGGTTACTATGCTGTGGCTTCGTATAAATCCACCAACAGTTATGACGGGGTTGGTTTGGAATTTGATTGTCTGTTAACTCCGTTTGCATTTACTGATATAAAGAAAACTAATAATGCCCAATATATTATCGTTGACCGTTTTGGCAAGAAAGGCGTATTCTCGCTTAAGTCAAAGGCATATGTTATCCCTTGCGATTATGACACAATAGAGCACATCGTAAACGTCAAGGAGGAAATTGGAGAACCTTTCGGACACTCTTTTGATGTTGAAAAAGGCGGTTTTGTAGGTAAAGTAGTTGTGAAAGACGAAGGTTTTGTATGGAAGAAGAGACTCCACAGAGAGGATTGATTTGAATTATGAATCTCAATGAAGTAACTGATGTTATATACCAATATATAGTTCAGAAACAAAGCATGGAGAAAATCGCTGATTATATGGGGTATGGTGATGGCAACCCGAAAGCAGGTATATCCATAGTTTCCGAAATTTTAGAAGAAGCAAATTTCAACCCCGACAAAAAAACAAGAAACAATAACTTCGGAGGCGGCAGGGATCTTGGCAGATATGCTCCCGGCAGACCTGCCGCACGAGGTCTGCGTATTACCCACGATATGATATATGACTATCTTTGTGATATCGATTATTGGGGTAATTTTGATAATTATGTTGCGGATATAGCAGATGAAAAACGGGCAGAAAGAGAACAGCAGCAGATGCAGGAGCAGCAAAGACGAGAGCAGCAGGAGCGTCAGCGCCAGCTGGAAGAGCAACGCCGCCGTGAACAGGCAGCCCGTGATGCGGAGTTCAAAAGAATTCAGGCACAGGAAGAAGCAAGGAAAGCCGCCGAAAAAGCCGCAAAAGAAAGAGAGTATCCCCGTTATATTGAGCAGGGACTCCGTTATCTTAAGGCAGATGATATACGTAATGCTTACGATGCATTTATCAATGCACAAAAATGCAAGGACACCTATGAGGCAAGGAAATATATTGCCGAAACTCTTGCAAACTCAGGTAACCCCGGGTCTCATTCTGATACGATTATAGAGTATCTGGAGTGTTACAGTGAATTTCTTGCCAAGAGTAATAAGAAACTTTCTCCCGAACATATGCTCCACCTTGCAAGAGCATATCGCAGCAAGAATAACCTTGGCACTTCATGTTATTATTTTCTTCTTGCAGGAGAGCATTACTATCTTGCAAAAGATTATGCAAAGGCGGATGCTATATATACCGAGAACGACAAAGAAAACAATCGCTATAACCGTGATATAGTAGATTGTGCTTTCAGGATGGCATATTCCAGAAGTAAAAAGGAAAATATGACAAATGCAGACCACCAATACTGCATTAAATGGTACACTGTTGCAATCGATCTCGGTCAGCAGACAGGATATGCTTATGGTAACCGTTCTCATCACAACAGAATGCTTGGCGATTCCTATGAGGCGGTAGATGATGCAAGAGAAGCACTTTCTTACGGCATTCACGAAAAATATGTGTATAACAATCTCTTAAAAGCGCAGGTCGATAATTATGACGATTATGATGATCTTACGGAAACAATGGACGAGATGGATGCTTATGGTTATTCTTATGATCCGTGGTATCGTGGTGTTGCTATAGAGAGATCCTACGACCACGAGGATGAAGAAGCACTCCCTTACTATCGTCAGCAGATAAAGATAGATCCTAACCATGCTGAGAGTTTGAACTATCTTATGTTTTACGAGACAGATAACCGTCTTGCTACTGAATACGGTTTCCGCCGTCTTGCCCTTGCAGATGACAATGCAGATGAAAAATGGCTTTGCGAAGCTGTATATTATAAAGCAAGGTCAACGGGTGATCCCGAACTGATTGAAAAAGCCCTTAAATGGTATCCCGAAGCGAGAGCCGATTACGAGGCTGAGAAGAAACAACATGAAGAGTATGAGCGTCGTGTCCGTGAAGAGGAAGCCCGTTTGGCACAGGAGAGAGCCCGTCTTGAAGCAGAGGCAGAGGCAGCCCGCATCGCAGAAGAACAACGCCTGGCACAAGAACGCCGACTCGAAGCAGAACGGCGACTGGCAGAAGAGGCGCGTCTTGCGCAAGAACGCCGGCTCGAAGAGGAGCGTCGACTTGCCGAGGAAGCCCGTATCCGTCGTGAAAAAGAAGAGGAGGAGCTTCTCCTTACAGTTTTATTTTAAATTTTATAACACAAACCCCACTATGCATAAAAGCATAGTGGGGTTTTAGACTTTCTTATTTCTTCGCTTTCGGCTTGAATATCACTGAGCACAAAAATCCAAACACAATAGCCGCCGAGATTCCGCAGGCGGCAGCCGTAGCTCCGCCGCACAGGGCGCCCCACAAGCCGTGCTCGTTTACTGCTTTTGCCGCACCTTTGGCAAGGGTATATCCAAAGCCTATGATGGGCACAGTGGCACCGCCGCCCGCAAATTTCACAAGCGGTTCATACAATCCCACAGCCGTGAGCACCACGCCGCACACCACATACAGCACCATAATGCGTGCGGGCGTCATTTTGGTTTTGTCAATGAGTATCTGAGCAATGGCGCAAAACGCGCCCCCAACCCAGAATGCATTGAAAAGTTGCATAAAATCCATAACAAAATCTCCCTATACCGCTTCAATTTCAACCGCGTGAGCAATGCCCGCAATCGGCTCACCCAAAAGCACACTCGACGGACTCATCAGCGCTCCCGTTGCCACAAGCAGAATCTTTGAAATCTCCTTTTGCCTGAGCTTGCGTGCAAAGAAGCCCGAAAACACCGATGCAATGCAGCCGCAACCGCTTCCGCCGGCTTCAACATTCTGAGTGTCGCGGTCATATATGAGCGAGCCGCAGTCAAGATGCTTTTTCCTTATGTCCACTCCTTTTTCTTTCATAAGCTCAATCAAAATCTCCGTGCCCACTGTTGCAAGGTCGCCCGTGACGATGCAGTCATAATCGTCGGGTGTGGTTTTGGTGTGTGCGAGGTGAGCATATATTGTGTCGGCAGCAGATGGGGAAGATGTCAAGGGTACACCATAAATTTCTTTAATTTTGTACATTTTGTATAGTTTTTACTCAAATTATATGCACTTTGCACAAGTGGCAATTTTTTGCACCAAAAAACGAGGCCAAAAAGCTCATTTATATCCCATTTTCATCAATTATGGTGTATCCTTAACATCTACCTGTCAATTTTTGTATGAAAAGGTCTATTTTAGTGTATTTTAAGAGTTATTTATACGGCCAAAGAAAATTAGTGAAAAAATAGTGTAAAATTTTATAGTGTCATATTATAAGCAAAACTCCTGCAGTTTTTTAGAATGCAGGAGTTTTTAACTTATGCGGTTTTTATGATATCCTTATTCATTTCGATATAGTCCATAGCTTCCTTATACGGATCCTCGAATTTAAATACAATCGTTATCCGCTTGTCCTTATGCACCAGAATTTCTTCCACTAATTCCATCAAAACATCTCTTGTAAGTTTTTTTAAAGTACCATACTTTTTAAAGTGAGCTATAAACTCATTTTCCTCCCCAACGCCTTCTTCGTAGCTTCTGGCTGTTTCAGACAGGTTTGCTATCATTTTATCAAGATTTTCTATTTTGTCAGTGAGATTCTGCTTTAAGATTAAATATTGCTCCTGGTTGATTATTCCATTCTTAAGGTCAGGATATAAGTCAACCATCATCCTCATACATTTTTCCCGTTCGGCAGTTTGTGCTTCTATGGTTTTTATTAAATGAGTTGATTCTTTTTTTCGTGAGCTGCATGCATTAATTTCCTCAAGCAACTTATTCATATCAACTGCAGCGTAAATCATTTGCTGAATTGTAGCAAGAACTATTTCTTCGAGCTTATCAATTCTTATTGTATGATTACCGCAAGAGTTCTTTTTCATTTTCCTTTCAGTTGCACAACGATAGTAATGATATGTGGCATATGAATGAGCGTTTGTCTTTTTATGCATTGCCCTATGGCAATCAGCACATTTGACAAATCCCGAAAACAAATCCACCTCTCTTTTCTGTGGTGCTACACGGATATTTTTGTTAAACAAAGATTGTGCCTTTTCGAAAATTTCTTTACTAACAATAGGCTCGTGTGTGCCCTCAACAATCGTCCATTCCTCTTTGGGTATAGCACGACATTGCTTTATTTTATAACTCATAGTAGTATTTTTCCCCTGAACCATATTGCCAATATACATTTCGTTTTTCAGTATTCTTCT
>JAFVSB010000008.1 GCA_017503945.1 Clostridia bacterium | reverse complement strand
CCAAAACGGCGAAGGTACCTCCGAGGAGGGCAACGGCTCAGGCGATGTGCCAAACGAGGGCGAAGCTGAACCCAAGCCCCCGGCACCTCCCACCGGCGACTCACCTCCTGCCGACAACTCAGATACCGTTCAAAATAATGCAGCGTAATAAAAGAGACAAGTTTCAGATTTTGAAACTTGTCTCTTTTTTTATTATTCAATATTTAATTCAGAGTCCGGCTGTTTTTACTGCATCTTACCGATGCCAAAAGTATGCCGACTACAATCCAGAAAACAAACATAACTCTTGGATAAAACCATATATATTCGGCACACGCGGTGAAGCTGATGCCTGCAAATGCACTGATGGCTGCAATGATAATGCAACGGTAGGTTTTGCCTGTGCGATTGAATGTAGCAAGACCTTTTTTGAGTGCAAAAAACATAAATGACAAAAAGCTCACAACACCCACCACTCCAAGCTCAACCAAAAGCTCAAGGTAGAGCATGTGAGAGTGAGGCGCCTTTGCAGCCCATATGTTTGCAAACGGCGGATATGCCTTGGCAAAGGCTTCGGGACCAATGCCTATGCCTGTGAGACCCGAGTGGCGCACAAGCTTAAGCACACCCTCCCACAGATATATTCTGTAGGAATTTGATGTGTCTTCCATAGAGCCGATGGTGAGAATACGGTTCATTACCGAGTGAGGTAAAAACGGAATACACACAAGAGCAATGATGCCCAGAGGAAGCAACAGTCGCCAGTCATATAAAAGAGCAAAGATGATGGTGGATATGGCAAACGCCACATAGCACGAGCGCGAATAGCTCATAGCAAGCGCCGCCATGCACACTGCAAACACTCCCACAAAAAAGAGCTTTGCAAATTTATGCTCTGATGCTATTATCATAGCATACACAAAAGGCACAATGAGCACTATGACTTCGGCAAAATTGTTGGGATTATCAAAGGTGGAATACACTCTGCCGGGCATGCCCGCATTGGTGTTGACATCGGTGAGGAGAATATCGGTGGGCACACCCACGAAATTCTGATACACTGCATAGAGGCACATTATAAAAAGCGCCGACACCATGAAGGTAACAAACACCTTGAGGGTTTTTTCATCGCGCACACTGCCCCATATGAGAATGGCAAAAAGAATTGCCGACACAAAAAACAGAGCTATTCTGATGCCGTCGGAGCGAACGGGCGTGATGAGCACACCGCCAGCAATTGCCACCACAAAGGCAACAAGCGACACAGGCAAAGCTTTGAAATCAGTGCCGAAATCTCTGCCCGAAAGGCGCACAAGATAGTAGAGACCGCAAAGGAGCACCGCGCCTATTACCGCGTAGGCATTGTTCCACATGGGGCCGGGCACAATCATCATGAGCACAAAAAATGCCGCTAAGATATATTCAAAGCGAAAATATCCGGAAGAATGGACTAAATTATATGCCGCATTGGTGATGCCGCCACCCGATTTGCGAGCAAAAAACGCATACACACGCTCTGAAAGTGACAAAAACCAACTGATAAATGAGCTTATTATGTGATAAAACACCGAGGTTGAATATTTTGATTGAAATTTGGTGGTGCCTATGATGTAGTTACGGGTGAGGCTGCGCTCAAACGCGCCTTTAACGAGCGCTGCCGCCTTCATAATGAGCGCATATATTGCCGACTCATTATAAGAAAGCAAAAGCTTTTTAATCCACATCAAAAAAGCACAGGTAAGACTTTGTTCAAACAAAGAGAGTCCCTCCCAAGCAAATGCTTATTTCTTTTCGATGCCTGCTATGCGGCCATAGAGCTTTGCTTTGCCTGCATACAGAGTCATGGTGTGACCCACCACATATTTTACATTGTTCACTTCGATGCCGTGGTCAAATTCGGTTGCCTGCACCTCGGTGGTGAGAGTGACGCTGTTGTAGCCCTCTTTGCCCGATTTTATCATTTTGCCCTCGTCATTTGCAGCATACATAACCGACTGGCCAAGCTCTACGGCTGTGACCTTGCCAAGGGGCACATTCTTGCCCTCGTCACTCACGGGTGCGCCAACCTCGATGTTTTTGGCAGCAAACGATGGGGATTCTTCGATATAATAGGTTACGGTGTAGTAATTACCCGAATCCAAATTACTTGCCACCTCGCCACCGAAGAGCTTGATGCCTACAAAAGCAACAACGGCAATGATAACCACAAGCACAATTGCATCAATGACATTAAATCTGATTTTCTTTTTTTCAGACATTCTGATAACCTCTTTTCAATAATAAATTATGTATATTATACCACACAAGGCAATTATAGTCAACGAAAGTACAAATTTTCACTTTTATTTTTTATCAATATGTGCTAAAATATAATATATACTTAATTAAGGAAGGTAAAATAAATGAAAAAATTAATAGGTACTTTAGTTGCCTTTGCAATTGCAATATGCCCCATATCAGGCAGTGCAGGATATCTGTACAGCCGCACCAACACAAAAAAAATCAACAATGCCATCACCTATGAGCACAGGCAGATGCTCACGCCAAACGGCTGGATAAGAGCGTATGTGGCATATGTTGATATGAAGGATGCCAACGCATCGGTAAAGGTGCTCACATCAGACAACGGTGCAAGCTACCTCTCCACAGTGAGGCAGATGGCAAAAAGTGCAGGTGCTTCGCTTGCAATAAATGGTGACTTTTTTAACTTTGCATCGGGCCAGACCAATATGCTCGGTATGACCTATCAAGACGGAAAGCTCATATCCTCGCCTGCCATCGACAACATGGCAAGCATTGCTATCACCGAAGATAACCAAATTATAATGGATTATTTTTCGTTTTCGTCAACAGTCACTTCCCCTCAGGGATACACCTGCCCTGTGTATCAGATAAACAAAATGCCCGTTGACACAGGCGCCATCACCATGCTCACCTCCGACTGGGCGGCACTGACTCCCGGTGAGGGCTTTGAGGTACTTATTGTAGAAAACGACACTGTAAAAGAAATAAAAGAAGCCGATTCGGCAGCGGTTGAAATGCCCAAAAATGGCTATACGCTCGTGACTAATCCACAGATTAATGCATTTTTTGACAATTTCACCATTGGTGATGTGGTCACAGTGGAAACCATCATCACACCAAATATTGACGGCATCAAAGAAGCCACGGGCGGCAACACTCTCATTGTGGACGGCGGCAAGGTGTGTGATTTCACAAGCAATGTGACAGGCTATGCCCAAAGAAGCGCCGCAGGCGTCACCGCCGATGGAGACACCCTCATCCTTGTGGCAACTGACGGCAGAGAAGCCGCCTGCCGAGGCCTCACGCAAACAGAACTTGCAAACCTCATGATTGAGCTGGGCGCTCACAAAGCCATCAACCTCGACGGCGGCGGCTCCACCACCTTTGCTATGAAAGAAGCTGACGGCTCATATAGCGTGAAAAACAAGGTGTCATCGGAGCGAAAGGTGTCTACCTCGATTGGTGTGTTTTCGGCAGGCTTTGTAGGTGACAAAGCCGCAAGGGGCGAGCTTACAGCTTCGCAAAATGTGATACTAAAAGGTGACAGCGTGCGCTTTGACGCAGTGTTTTATGATCAATATGAAAATGTGTTTGCTCACAACGCATCAGCTACCAAGCTATATGACCAAAACGGCAATAGTGTGCCATTTGAGCTCTACTCGCCCGAACCCGGCAAGCACACAATATATGCAAAGCTCGGGGATGCGCTTGCATCGTGTGAGGTAGAGGTGATCGACTCGCTGTTTGCCATTGAAGCAAATGTGGAAACCCTGAGCATTGAAGCAGGCAAATCGGCTCAGCTCAGCGTGTATGGCTATGGCAATGACGGTCAGCGAACCATAATAAATCCGTCACTTGTTGACTGGATATCGAGCTCCGACGAGGTGACGGTTGATAAAGGTAAGGTAAGCTCCAAATCGGGCGGAGGCGCCATTGTAAGCGTGCGCTACGGCGATGTGATGGATTTTGTGAATGTGAACAAAGCAAAATCTGAGCTTAAAGCGCCGGTGTCGGTGTATGGCACAGATAATCTCTATGGCTCTGTTGCAGGTGGCAAAAAAATAGCAGTAAGCGGTAATGTACCCGCCGGCGCTACGCTTTTGAACCGTTGGTTTTCACTAAACAGGCTCTCCACCATTGCCAAATATGACAAAGCCTTTGTCACAGCAAGCTACTATGCCGACTCGCTGCCCGAAAACGCCCGCAAGGCAAATGAGTATAGTGCCACCGAGGTGGAAAACACTCTCTTTGTGACCCTCAACACAAGTAAGGGCTACATTCAAAGCGGCAGTGACTGGGGTAGTCTTGGAGCTGCGCTTTCGGGCTCATGCTCAAACATCGTGATATGCGCCGAGCTTGCTCCCGACCAGATGAACGCATATGACAAAGACATGCTAAAATCAATGATGCAAGAAGCTGCTAAGCTTGGCAAAAAGATTTTTTATGTGAGCTCGGGCGAAACCTCGGGCATGAAGATAGATGGATCTGTGCGCTACATCACCTGCGGTAATGTGGCAGACTATAAAACCAGCAACATGACATCAAACGCCAAGACCTGCACATATGTGGTGTTCTCGGTAAGCGGCGATGATATAAGATTTGAATTTGTGGCATAACAAAACCCCTTGCAACCGATTTGCAAGGGGTTAATTTTTTTGAAAAATCAGTGGTCTTCCAAAAGTTTTTTATTTTGAACCAGATATTCTACACCCGAATACACGGTGAATATAGTGGCTATGAACATGGCTATATAGCCTATGGAATACGCCTTTCCAAAGAGGGTGATATTAACTCCAAGCTCTTTGCCAAAGAGGAATACGCAAATAACTGCGCCAATCTGAACGCATGTTTTGATTTTGCCTGTCATGGAAGCGGCAATAACCACTCCCTTTGACATTGCCACTGTGCGCAGACCTGTGACAATGAACTCGCGCGCAATGATGATGATTGCCATGTAGGCGGCAATTTCGCCCGAGCCTACAAAGCAAATGAGCGATGTGGCAATGAGGAGCTTATCGGCAAGGGGGTCAATGAATTTGCCAAAATCAGTGACCATGTTGTAGTTGCGGGCGACATAGCCGTCGACTCCATCGGTGAGTGATGCCACTGCAAAAATCACACAGGCAACCAGCTCATTGTAGGGGAAATTCCACATGTATGCAATCATAAACAGCGGAATGAGAAGTATTCTCGACATTGTAATCTTATTAGCCAAATTCATAAATACGCCTCCTTGGAGTTTATCCCATATAAAAATATCACAAAATTTGTGTTCTGTCAACACATTTGCACATGACATCATAGTCACTTGCATCTACAATCTCCACACTCACGATGTCACCTGCGCTAAGCTCGTCTTCGCTGTATACATATGCCATTGCATCAACCTCAGGAGTGTCACCCGAGCATCTGCCCACATAGCAGTATTCGTCGGCATCGTAGCCCTCGATGATTACGGTATCGGTTTTGCCGATTCTCTCTGAATTTATTGAGTGCGACACCTCTTTTTGAATTGTCATGGCAAGACTGCGTCTGTCTTCTTTGATGTCTTCACTTATCTGACCGTCATAGTCATAGGCAGGAGTGCCTTCCTCGCGCGAATAGGTGAATATGCCCACCTTGTCGAGGCGGTATTGCATAAGAAAATAGGTGAGCTCTTCAAAATCTGCCTCGGTCTCACCGGGAAAACCCACAATGAGCGAGGTACGGATTACCACCGAAGGAATCCTCTGCCTGATTGAATCGATTAAAGAGCGCACAAGAGCACCACGGCTTCGCCTGCCCATCTTTTTTAAAATATTGTCACTTATGTGCTGAATGGGCATATCGAGGTATTTGACCACCTTGGGGTTGGAGGCTATTTCGCCAATTAACTCATCGGTTATATTTTCAGGGTAGCAATATTGCAGCCTTATCCACTCAATGCCATCAATCTTTCCAAGAGAAGCAAGGAGCTCTGCCAGATTGCCCCCGCCTGTGTCTTTGCCGTAGCAAGCGGTGTCCTGAGCCACGAGTATCAGCTCTTTTACTCCGTGCTCTGCAAGAGAGCGCGCCTCGGAGAGTATGCTCGCCATGGGGCGCGAGCGAAATTTGCCGCGCAGCTTGGGAATGATGCAATAGGTGCAGAAGTTGTCGCACCCGTCGGCTATTTTGAGATAGGCAGTGTGAGCAGGTGTGCTCTGCACTCTGGGCAAATCATAGCTCACGGCTTTGTTTTCATCACTTACCGATGATATCTTTTCGCCATCTTCATAATATGCCTCAATCACCTCGGCAATGCGCGCATAGTCGGTGGTGCCAAGGATTAGGTCTACCTCGGGCAGCTCAGTGAGGATATCGTCTGAGTAGCGCTGAGCAAGGCAGCCTGCCACTATTAAAAGCTCGCATTTGTCCTCTTTGTATGCTGCCATCTCTAAGATGGCGTTTATCGATTCTTCTTTGGCAGAATCGATGAATGCACAGGTATTTACCACTATCACATCGGCAAGCGATGCATCGGCGGTTATTTCAAAGCCGCGCTCGGAAAGTATACCGAGCATGGTTTCGGTGTCGGTAAGGTTTTTGGCACAACCCAGTGATATAAAGCCTATTTTTTTATTCATTGCCTGTCACCTCAATTGCTTTTCGTATTGCCTTGTCTATAAGTGCAAAATCAAACCCGCGCGATGCAAAATAACGCGTTATGCGCGCTTTGGTTTTCATGTCGGTCATGTCCTCGCCCCTATAGCGGGCAAGAATCATGTCGGTCATTTCGTCCTCGGTATTTTCATCATCAAGCGAGCCGATGGCTTCAGCTATTATTTCATCGGCAAGACCTTTTTGCTTCATCTCAAATCTTATCTTTTTTTTGCCCCACATTTTGCTCAGGCAGTGCTCCAAAAAAAGTGCGGCATAGTCGGCATCATTGATGTAGCCAAGGCTTTCAAGCTCCTCGGCCACCTCAAACACAATTGCCTCGTCATAGCCGCTTTTGGATAGCTTTTCTGAAAGCTCTTTGCGGCTATAGGGCTTTCGCGAGAGCATGTCAAACGCCTTGGCCAGCGCTTTGGTGAAGCACGACTCCATGCGGCACCTTTCAAGCTCTGATTGGCTAAGCTCTCTGCCCGGTTTTATCTTAAGGGCTACCGCATCAGTTTCATCAAGGGAAAAAGCGTATTCGTTATCCACAAATACGCTGACCCTGTGCTTATTATTTTTTTGAACGGTTACATCAGTTACTTTCATCGCCGTTTATCTTGTCCATGATCATCTTGTATATCATGTCGGTGAATTCGGGGTTTGCGCGCATATATTCTCTTGCCTTGTCGCGACCCTGACCTATTTTTTCACCGCCATATGAATACCAAGCGCCGCCCTTTTGAATAACATCATATTCCACTGCAGCATCGAGGATATTGCCCTCTTTGGAGATACCTTCGCCAAAGAGAATGTCAAACTCAGCCTCTTTAAACGGGGGCGCAAGCTTGTTTTTCACAACCTTTGCTCTGGTGCGGTTGCCTATGATGTTGGAGCCGTCTTTGATGGCTTCCACTCGTCTGATATCTATGCGGATTGATGAATAAAACTTAAGCGCACGGCCGCCTGTGGTAACCTCGGGGTTGCCATACATAACGCCCACCTTTTCACGCAGCTGGTTGATAAATATAGCCACTGTGTTGGATTTGTGAATCACACCTGTGAGCTTACGAAGCGCCTGACTCATAAGACGCGCGTGCAGACCCACATGAGAATCACCCATCACGCCGGCAATTTCTGCCTTGGGCACAAGGGCTGCAACGGAGTCCACAATGATGACATCAATGGCGCCGCTGCGGGCAAGAGCCTCGGCAATTTCGAGCGCCTGCTCGCCTGTGTCGGGCTGTGACACGATGAGCCTGTCGATATCTACCCCAAGCTTTTGAGCATAGATGGGGTCGAGAGCGTGCTCAGCATCGATGAATGCAACCTCACCGCCAAGCTTTTGCGCTTCGGCAATCACATGGAGTGACACTGTGGTCTTACCTGATGATTCGGGGCCATATATTTCCACAATTCTGCCACGGGGAAGTCCGCCAATGCCGAGAGCAAGGTCAAGAGCAAGCGAGCCTGTGGGAATGACCTCCACCTTGCGGGCGGGAGCATTACCAAGCCTCATAACCGAGCCTTCGCCAAAGGTTTTTTCAATCTGGGCAAGAGCCGCTGTGATGGCTTCTTCTTTGCTGCCCGCTTTGGGGTCGATGACCATTTTTTCCTTAGCCATAATTTTCACCTCATAATTATATCAAATACATTTTCTACGGTTTGTCGTCTCACGCTCTCTCTGTCGCCGTCGAGCTGGAGAGCATGGGTCTGGGTAGCTTTGCCTTTTTGCGCAAAACCCACATACACAAGCCCCACTCTCTTTTGCTCACTGCCTCCGCCCGGGCCAGCAATGCCGCTTACTGCCACTGCCATGTCGGCACCTGAGCGAGCAAGCGCTCCCTCTGCCATCTCGGCCACAGTCTCGGCGCTCACAGCGCCAAAGGCGGCGAGCGTGTGCTCATTCACACCCAAAAGCTGCATCTTTGCTTCGTTAGAATAGGTCACAAAGCCATATCCATACACCTCGCTCACGCCAGCAATTGCAGTGAGGCTTGAGCCTATCATGCCGCCTGTGCAGCTTTCGGCAGTGGCAATGGTCTTGCCTTGGGATTTTAAATATTCATACACCTTCTGAGCTTTTTGCATCAAAATATCACTATTCACCGTATCACACCTCAACCGTCTCGGTGCCTTCAACGGCTTCATCTATCAATCGTTCAATATCGAGCTGGTTTTGTGAAAGAAGCACCTTTGCAAGCTTTGGCTTGGTGGAGGGGT
>JAFVSB010000113.1 GCA_017503945.1 Clostridia bacterium | reverse complement strand
TTAAAGGCAGATGTACCTCTCTTGGCACCGATGGTGCCATAGTTGTGGAGAAAAATGACGGCACTACCATCGAGGTCAATTCGGGTGAAGTGTCGGTGAGAGGAATATATGGTGAGGATTATGTATAAAGAAACAGCAAAATCAAAAGTTAATCCCTTGCTTGCCACGGCGGCATGGCTTGTGGGAACATATGCATTCATTGTGCTTTGGGGCATAGCGCAGATTGTGTTTGAATTTAGCCTTGAGGCACTAAAGGCTGCCCTTTGCCTTGCAGGCACAGTGTGGTTTGGCTGGTATCTCATCACGAGGCTCCTCACCGAATATGAATTTGTTTTAGATGGCGACAAACTCACAATAGTTAAGGTGCTTTCAAAGCGCACAGCCCCCATTCGGGTGGTGGCATATGACAATATATGCGCCATATGTGAAAGCAAAGAAAAATACAAAAAATATGATGTCAAAAAGCTCAAATCATATACCCGCCCCCGACAAGACGGCAAGAGTGTGTATGTGATATACAAAAGAAATGATGAGCTTTGGGCACTTAAGCTAAAGATATCACGGCAGTTCATAGCCGAATTGAAGAAAGGAAATAAATAATAATGAAACCACCGATTTACAACGGTTTGATAAAATACATTTCCAAACAAAGAATACAGTTTACCTCGCCGGGCCACAAGGGCAAGGTGCGCATGAGGGTAGACAGCCTGTGCAGGCTCGATGTGGCAAATCCTGCCGAGACCGACGATTTCCACAATCCCAACAGCTTCATCACCGAAAGTGAAAATCAGATTGCTGGCATATTTGGCACAGATAAGAGCTTCTATCTCACCTCCGGTGCGGCAGCGGGCATATATGCCTCTCTGGCTTCGATATGCAATGCAGGTGACAAAATCATCGTGGATCCCGAATGTGACAAAGCGGTTATCAATGCCATAACCATTTTGGCGCTAATACCTGTGTTTATCAAACGAAGTCACAACCGCAAATATGACATCAGTGGCGGCATCGATACCGAAGAGCTTGAATATCTCACCGAGCAGCACCGCGATGCAAAGGCAGTGCTCATCACCTCGCCCACATACTATGGCGTATGTGCAAACATCCGCAAAGCTGCAGAAATTGCTCATGGCAAAAAAATGCTCCTGATAGTAGACGAATCGCTGGGTGCTCATTTTAATTTTTGTTCGCAATTCCCCGACACTGCTTTAGAATGTGGAGCAGATGTTGTGATTCACAGTTGCTCAGAAACTCTCGGCGCTTTTTCCGGCAGCGGACTTGTGCATATAGCCGCAGGCGCAATAGCAGAGGACACCATAAGAGAGCAGCTTGCCATTTATCAGGGCGGCAGTGATTCGTTTGCATCGCTTTGTGCCACTGAAAATGCCATTGGCTATGTGTTTAAAAACAGCAAAAAATATGTTTCCCTTCTCAAAGAGCTTGAACGCGGCAAGCACATCATCAACCACAGCACCGATATAATGTGGTTCGATGCTGAATACAACAACGGTGCACTCATCGACAAGCTCGACCCCATGAGAGTGGTGCTCAATTTCTCAAAGGTAGATATCAGCGCCACCGATGCTGCCAAAATCCTCGTGGGCAAATATGGCATAGAGCCCGAAACTGCCGACAGAAACAACCTTGTGTTTTCAGTGTCTATATATAACACTCCCACCGAAGTGCGCAGACTTATCAATTCATGTGTTGCTATAGGAAAGCTTGCATCACCTAAGATAGTGCTCGAAGAAGACGAGCCGGTGCCCCACAGGCGCAAGGTGGTGAAGGTGTTGCCCTACAAGGCATTTAATTGCGAGGGTGAAAAAGTGCACTACATGGATTCCGAAGGCAGACTCTGCCGCAGGCTCATATACAAATGTCCTCACGGCACGCCACTCATAATCCCCGGTGAAAAAATCACCGCCGAGCACATTGCCCGCATAGGTGAAATTATCAGGCACGGCGGTGTACTCAGCGGTATTGATGGCGCACACCAGCTCGAAGTGCTTAGCCTTGGTGATTCTTTTAAATTTTAGCAATAAAAAACTGATGCAGACAGAAGTTTGCATCAGTTTTTTTGTTATTCTACATTAATATTTATAACTTGCGTATCAACATACCCCACATTGTTGCAGCATGTCGCAAAGACGGTGTATGTGCCTGCGCTTTCAAATGTGTAGTCAATAGATGAATCGGTGGTCTGTATGACTTCAAAACTGCCGTCAGGGAGGGTGATGCCTATGGCATATGAAGTTGCAAAATCAGCCCCGTAGCTTATGGTCATAGTTTCGCCAACAGATGCACTTGGCTCATCAGAGGTGATAAATGCATTTTCGGGTAAAGAGCCCACTGCAAAGGTTATAGCTTTGCTGTCAGTAAAGCCAAATGCATTGCATGCAGTGACATAGGCGGTGTAGGTGCCTGCCTCGCCAAACTGGGCATTGTATGATGGACTTGCACTGTGCACAGTCATCACCCTCACGCCGTCTTTGTCTACTCCAAGGCTATATGAAGTGGCGCCCGAAGCTGCAAAGTCAAATGTCACATTCTCCCAGAGGGTGTATTTTTTTGCTTTTGTTGCCACACTTGCTCCGTTGGGAGCGTTTTTATAAAATACAATAGCTCCGTCATACACAAACTCCTCTTCGGGGGTGTCTGCCTTATCAGAATATCTTGTGCAGAAGTCATCAATGCTCATAGCATAGATGTTATCCTCGAGCACAGGCTCGGTAGAATCAGTAAAATACACTGTGCCTGCCCTTACTGCATATATCATCATGGCGTGGCCATAGTACTGACCTGCCGATGAGGCGGTGCCTTTGTTAAACCCGAGCACGATGGGGCAGTAGAAGCCTGAGAAGTCATCGGTGTTTTGCATAGATAGCACCTGCTTCATGGAATACTCCTTTGATGGATAGCTTTTCGTGAGCCAGCCACCGCCTGTGCGTGTGATGGAGCTATAGCGCTCAAACGCCTGATTGCCGTTGGCCCATATGTATTGTGTGTGTATGCCGTGTGCGATGCCCTGATATGCCACGCAGGCAGCGCAGTAGCCGTTGAAGTTTTGCATGCCCGAAAGAGCAAGAGCCTTGGTATAGTTTGATTGCATATATTCTTTTATAGATAGGTCTGATGCCGAAGCATTTGCGCCAAGTAATAAAAATGCAAGTAATATGCATATCATTTTTTTCATAATAAAACCCCCTGCTGGTAGTATATCACACAGGGGGTTTTTTGTAAAGAATATAGGGTATTGTATTATTTGCAATCAGCAAGGAGCTTTTCAAGACGGTCAATACCCTCGCGGATATTTTCCATGCTTGTGGCATATGACCATCTCACAAAGTTTGGAGCATCAAAGCCAACGCCCGACACAACTGCAACGAGCTGCTCAGAAAGGAATACCTCGGAGAAATCGTCGGCAGTGTTTATGAGCTTGCCGCCAATTGTTTTGCCAATGAGCTTTTCAATGTTCATCATCACATAAAAAGCACCGTCGGGAGATGTGCACGATACACCTTCAACAGCGTTGATGCGCTCTACCATATACTTTCTACGCTCGTCAAAAGCCTTAATCATGGTGTCAAGCTCTTCCTTGGGACCATTCAGAGCTGCGATGGTAGCTTCCTGGGCAATGGAGTTGGGGTTGGAGGTGGTGTGGCTCTGCACATTGGACATCATCTTGGCAATTTTTGCAGATGATGCAGTGAAGCCTATTCTCCAGCCTGTCATAGCATATGTTTTTGACACACCGTTGATGATAATGGTGAGGTCCTTGATGTCCTCGCCAAATGATGCAATGCTTGTGTGTGTGGCACCGTCATAGATGAGGTGCTCATATATTTCGTCAGATATCACATATATTCCGTGCTTTACTGCCACATCGGCAATGGCTCTGAGTTCATCTGCTGTGTAGACCATGCCTGTGGGATTGCAGGGAGAGTTGATAACCACAGCTTTGGTGCGGGGGGTGATTGCCGCTTCAAACTGCTGGGGAGAAAACTTGAATTTGTTTTCTTCGGTTGTGTGAATAATCACCGGCACACCGTCATTATATTTTACCATTTCAGGATAGCTCACCGAGAAAGGTGCGGGAATAATAACCTCATCACCGGGGTTAAGAATAGCGCCGAAGGCATTAATGAGAGAGTGCTTTGCACCATTGCTTACCACAATGTTTGCAATATCGTAATCAAGACCATTGTCTCTTTTGAATTTGGCGCATATTGCCTTTTTGAGCTCTACTGTGCCTGATGCGGGGGTGTATTTTGTTTTGCCGCCCATAATTGCTGCAATTGCCGCCTGCTTTATATGGTCGGGAGTATCAAAATCGGGCTCACCTGTGCCAAAACCAACAACATCGAGTCCGTCTGCTTTCATCTGTTTGAATTTAGAATCTATTGCAAGGGTGGGAGATGGAGCAATAGCTTCAAATTTTTTTGAAATTTCCATTGGTATGCCTCCTTTTTGAATTTTATGCATGCGCATAAATTCATAAATCATAGCTATTGTATCACACAGACACCAAAAATGCAAGTTCAAAACGATTAAATTTCAAAATTAAGGAAAAATTTATAGAAATTATAAAAAGCAATTTTGTTTATAGTGCTTTCTTTGTAATTAAGTGACAAAAGAGCGTCAAAAAGGCGATACACATAGCCTGAGTCGGTGATTTGGTCACTCACGCAGTCGATGCCGTCAAAATCGGCACCTATGCCGATGTGATCTTCACCGCCAAGTGACATAAAATGCTCAATGTGAGCAATGATTTGGTGTATACTTGCTCTATCGCCGCCCAAAAACGGAGGATAAAAGTTGATGCCGCACACTCCGCCCCTCTTTATAAGCTCGCCGAATTGCGCATCGGTGAGGTTTCGGGGGTGACTGCATATGGCGCGGCTGCCAGAGTGTGTAGCGCACACAGGAGCGTCATACACCTCCATGGCATCCCAAAAGCTCTGGTCCGACATATGCGACACATCAAGAATCATTCCAAGCTTTGCCATGCGCCTGAGCACCTGGGCGCCGAGTGGGGTGAGCCCGTTTCGGTTGCGGTCAGTTCCTCCGCACAAAATGTTGTCGCCATTCCAGCAAAGGCTTGCAAGTCTTACACCCGCCATATGAAATTTTGAAAGCGAAGCAATTGAAAAGTCAGATTGATTGCCAAGTCCCTCAATGGAAAGCAGCGCGGTAGCTTTGCCGAGCCTGTGATTTTGGCGTATACCTTGCGCGCTTCGACTCACGGCTATGTATTTACTATGCTTTGAACATTCTTTTTTGAAATATGCAATTGCCGAAAGCATATCAGCCTCCGAAAAATTACCCTCGTTAAAAAGAGCAAATACCTGCACACATGGTGCATACTTTTTCATGTTGGCAAGATTCACCTGCAATGATGGATGGTTTAAGGAAAGCTTTTGCTCATACATTTTGAGCATGGTGTCACAATGTGTGTCAAAATAAGGATAGCGGTGCATAAAAATCCCTCCCTGAAAACCATGTATATGCAGGGTATTTGCAGAATATATATAATCCGAAAGGAGTGAGAGCGGTGAAACGCTTTTTGATTCAAAAATCAATTGCCGCGCTCATGGTGGTGTGCCTTATAGCTTTACAGACTCATACCTCATCACATGAGCCTGTGTCAGGAGAGCAGCAGAGTGCAAAGCTTGCCATTATTATGTATCATGGCTTCAATTCGGGCGGAGCTGAGAGCACCTATGTGCTCAATGCTTCATCTTTGGAATCAGACATAGTGTGGCTCAAAGAAAACGGCTTTGGCTTTGTGACAAGCGCTGACCTGACTGCTTTTTGCGATTATGGCAAGCCTCTGCCCGAAAAGTGCGTGATGCTCACCTTTGATGATGGCTATCTCAACAACTACACCTTTGCATACCCCATTCTTAAAAAGCACAATGTGAGAGCTACAGTATCACCAATTGCATATTTTAGCGACTACCACACTCAAAACCCCGACCCTAACACCGCCTATGCTCACATGACATGGCAGCAGATAAAGGAAATGTCTGATTCGGGCCTTGCCGATATTCAAAATCATTCCTATAACATGCATTCACTTCAGAACGGGCGCACGGGAAGTGCACGCTGCGAGTACGAAACATCCGATGCCTACAGGCTGGCTTTTTTTCGTGACCTCTCACATGCACACGATGCCATAAAATCAGCCACAGGCAAAGCGCCTATAGCATATGCCTATCCCTTTGGCAGCTATAGCCCGGAAACACGCTCACTGCTAAGATGCTATGGCTACAGACTGAGCTTTAGCTGCCGTGAGGGCTATAGCACCATCACGCGCGACCCCGACAGCCTGTGGCTGCTCAGGCGTTTCAATCGCACACCTCAAAAAAATGCTGCGCTGCTGCTTTCGGACTATTGATTTGCACTTCATTTTGTGATAAAATAATACAAAAGTTGATTAAAGGAGAGCAAAATGGACAGTTTCATAGAGTACATGATAAAACAAAAAAAGACGGGTTCATCTATAATTCGTCAGATTCTCATCATATTGGCAGCGCTCTTGGTTATTTTAGCCGTCACATTCATTTTTCTGATTTTGCCGCCTGAGTTTATCTCATTCTGGCCGCTTTGCGTTGCGGCGGTTATTTTCGTTGCCTACAAAATCATTTGCCGCTTTGATGTGGAATTTGAATATATCCTCACCAATGGCGAGCTTGATGTTGACGCCATAACCAACCGCAAAAAGCGCAAACGCCTCATCACTATCCATTCCAAATCATTCACAGAATTTGGCAAGGTGGAGGGTGCACCATCTGACAAGGACACTAAATATGCCAGAGTCATTGACGCTTCTGCTCATTCTGAGAGCTTTGAAGATTATTATGCTGTATTTTTCAAAAACGGTCAGAAAATCAAGCTCATATTTAATCCCACAGCAAAAATGATAGATGTGTTTCGCATATATGCTCCGCGTGTGGTAGGTGAGATATGAAAGACATAAAAAGCATACACTCTGCTATAGTAAGTGTTTTTGATAGTTGCGGTGATGATGGCATTATCACGCCGTCGGTTGCAGCTGATGCAGTGGCAAAGCGCCCATCTGATGTTCACAAGGGCAATTGCGGCAGGCTGCTTGTGTGTGCAGGCTCGCGAGGGCTCACTGGCGCGGCAGTGCTCAGCACTCAGGCTGCACTGCGCTGTGGCAGCGGTCTGGTGACATTGGCGTGTGCGCATGAGCTAAATGATATATTTGAAATCAAGCTCACTGAGGCTATGACTCTTCCCGTGCCGTCGCAAAACGGCTCTGTCAGCTATAGTGCCAAAGATAAACTTTTTGCCAAAATGCATCAGAGCTCAGCTTTTCTCATAGGTCCCGGCTTGTCACAGACTGCAGACATCGCAAGGCTCGTAGGTGATGCAATACAGGAGTGCTCATGCCCATTGGTTATGGATGCCGATGCGCTTGGTGTTATTTCGCCCGACCCCTCGGTGCTTAAAAGAGCAAAATGCCCTGTAATTATCACACCCCACATAGGCGAATTTGCGCGTCTTTGCAAAAAAGAAACCTCTCAGATCATAAATGACCCATCGGCATATGCCAAAGAGTTTGCTGGGCAATACGGCTGCATTGTGGTGCTCAAATCTCACCGCACTGTGGTTGCATCGCCTGATGGCAAAGTCTATTCTAACCTTCTGGGCAATAGCGGCATGGCATCGGGAGGCACAGGTGATGTGCTTGCAGGTGCTATTGCCTCTTTTGCATCGCAGGGGCGCGATGCGCTTCTTTCTGCATTGGCAGGGGTATATTTTCATTCGCTTGCCGCAGACATTGCCGCCGCATATTTGGGCGAATATTCTCTCATTGCAAGCGATATAATTAATTGTCTGCCTTATGCCATCAAAGAAACTCAGGAAAATTAAGCATTAACGAGCATTTTAACGCAAATATTTTGTATCTGAAGGGGAGATAGCCTTGAAAAAAATCGCACTTGTTGCGCTCATGCTCCTACTTCTGATAAGCGCCTCGGGCTGCAGCGCTACCCACGAGGCAGAACATATACACAGGCGCGTTCATGCAGCATATTATGATGTGCCCAGCTACAGTGCCAGATGCACCGTCACTGCCTACACAACAGGTGGTCAGAATGACTATGAGTGCACTGTGGATTATGACAAAGCCACCAATTCATATATGGTGGAGTCCGATGACATGAAAATGAGTATAACAGGTGACAAGACCGTCATTTCAAAGGGCGAAAATGTGCTCGAAGCTCCGTCGTCTGATGATGATATGTCCATCTTTGTAAACACCTTTTTCAAAAGCTACTATGAATCCGAAAAGACCTCACTTTCTGTGGCAGCAAATGATGAAGCTGCCAGCACTCTTTTGGAGTGTGATGTGATAAATCCCACCGAGCACACCTCATACATGAAGCTGTGGATTGACAACGAAAGCGCTCACCCTGTGCGCATGCAGGTGTATGGCAAAGACAATTTCATGAACACAGAGATTGTGTTTGAAGAATTTAATTTTGTGTTATAAAACTTTGGTTTTGCGTGAATAATATTATCACCGTAGTGCAGCAGAACGGGTACATACCCACCTCAAAGTTTTATAACCTGATTTGGCATAAAGTGTATTTGACAACATAGGTTAAACATTATATAATATGTATAGTGTTATACAACTCAGGAGGGGGCGTGGTTAAAATGGCACGGCAAAGAAAAATTCTCATAAGCTTGCCGGATTCTCTACTTGATGAAGCAGACAACATGGCATACTCTCAGAACATCAACCGAAGCGAATTTATCCGCGAGGCAATGCGGCTATATATTCGCGAAAGAAAAAAGACCGAAATTGTGCAAAAACTTAAAAAAGGATATGAAGAAATGGCAGAATTCAATCTGGAATATTCAGATTTTTGCCTTGAAACAGATAACCGTCAGCTGCAGCTCTACGAGGATAAACTTGCGGAGTGTGAATAAATTTGACAGTAAAACGCGGAGACATTTACTATGCAGACCTCAGCCCCGTCATCGGTTCGGAGCAGGGCGGCGTGAGACCTGTGATTATTATTCAAAATGATGTTGGCAACAAATACAGCCCAACCGTAATCATAGCGGCAATCACATCACAGATTAACAAAGCCAAGCTTCCCACTCACATTGAAATATCGGGCGAAAAGTATGGGCTGTCTAAAGACTCGGTCATACTTTTGGAGCAGATTCGCACCATAGATAAACGAAGACTCAAAGAAAAAACAGGTCACGCAGGCGACGAGCTTTGCACGCGCGTGAGCGAGGCACTAAAGATAAGCCTTGGCCTATGTGACTTTTAATAGGCATTATATTATACAAAAGGTGGTTTTACTAATGAAAAAATCTATAAGCAAAAAAATCATTGCATCAGCTTTATGTGCAGTTTTGTTTGGCATGAGCGCCTTGGCGGCAAATCCGGGCAGCTCCGACGATCCACTCATCACTTTGTCATATGTAAATGATGTACTTATTCCTCAGATGAAAAGCTATGTTGATTCGAGCGTAGATTCGATTGTGGCAGGGGGTAATAGTGATCCTGTGGCAGGCGCAAGTTCAGCTTCTTATAACATCGTCAATGTGTCTAAGGGGCAGACCGTCATAGGCGGAAAAAGCTGCCAGATGATAATGAGAATGGGCAAGGGCACAATAGTGGCCTCTGCCAAGGGCGGCATTGCTGATGTTACAGTGGGCACTGACCTTGCCAATGGCACTGCGGCACCTTCTAATCACCTTCTCATTGTGCCACTCGATGACGGACGCGGCATCAAAATGGAAACCGATGGCATACTCATGGTAAGCGGTTCGTATTCGGTAAATCAATAAAACAAAACCCGTTACTCAAATTTTTGAGTAACGGGTAATTTTTTTGCTTTATTTATCTTTTATCATATCTCCAATATCCACCACATTGCCTGCCCCCATGGTGATAATTATGTCACCTTTTTGGGCTACGCTTTTGATGTATGTGGCAATCTGGTCAAAATCGGCAATGTATTTAGCTGATGGAATAGCCTCGGCAAGCTCTCGTGCATGCACAAGACCTGTGTCTTTTTCGCGCGCGGCGAAGATATCGGTCACAATGACTCTGTCTACACCCGAGAGCACCTTGGCAAAATCGTCAAACAAAGCTTTTGTGCGCGTGTAGGTGTGGGGCTGAAAAATGCACCACACGGTGTTGTGCTTTATCTTTTTTACCGATGCAAAGGTAGTTTCAATTTCGGTGGGGTGATGAGCATAGTCATCAATTATGAGCGCACCATTGCACACACCTTTCTTTTCAAAGCGTCTCTTGGTGCCTGCATATCCCTCAAGACCTGCTTTTATGCTGTCTGAATCAAGCCCCATAGCAAGCGATACAGCAAACACGGCGGTGGCGTTTAGCACATTGTGCCTGCCCACCACGCTGAGGGTGAGGGTTGTGAGCATTTCGCCGTTTCTATATATGTCAAATGTGGGATAACCAAAATCGTCAAATGTGAGATTGCATGGACGATATTCACCTTGATTAAAGCCGTAGGTGATTGGCTTTGCTTTTGCTTTGCCCAGGCAATCCATAGTGTTGGCACAGTCGGCACATGCCACAAGCACCCCGTCGGATGGAATGAGTGCGGCAAAGTCAGTGAAAGCCGATTTGATGTCATCGAGGTCTTTGTAATAGTCGAGGTGATCCTCTTCAACATTTAATATAATTGCCACAGTGGGGAAGAAGCTCAGAAAGCTTCGGCAATATTCGCATGATTCGGTGAGAAAATATTCACTTTTGCCAATGCGGAAGTTACCATCTATGATATCAAGCTCTCCGCCCACCATCACTGTGGGGTCGGTGAGAGCCTTCATGAGCACATATGTCATCATAGAAGTGGTGGTTGTCTTGCCGTGGGTGCCTGCCACAGAAATTGCTTTTTTGTAGTTTTTCATTATTCTGCCAAGCATTTCGGCGCGCGACACAGTCTCAATACCGAGCTCTTTAGCTTTTTGCATTTCGGGGTTTGATTCATCTACAGCAGCAGTATACACCACCAAATCAGGGTTTGCAATGTTATCTGCACTGTGCCCTTCATATATCACAGCGCCAAGCTCTTCAAGCTCTTCGGTGGCTTTGGAGCGTTTGGAGTCAGAGCCCGACACCCTTACACCGTCGTGAAGCAAAACCTTGGCAATAGCACTCATGCTTATGCCGCCTATACCTATGAAGTGAACATATGTTAATTTATCCAAAGCTTACAACTCCTTATATGTTGTCATATTAAGTATACACTATTTCCTTCCAAAAATAAACAGAAATTTTACACAAATTTTATTTTTGCTTGATGTGTATTATATTTAAAAGAATAGCCCACAATATATACATACATTAAACGGAGGTTATAACATGGAAATAACAGACATCAGAATCAGGCAGATGACACATGATGAAAAAATGAAAGCAGTGGTCTCGGTTACCTTTGACAACTGCTTTGTTGTGCATGATATTAAAATCATTGACGGACAAGACAGGCTCTTCATTGCCATGCCGAGCCGAAAAACTCCCGACAATGAATACAAAGATATTGCCCATCCCATAAACATGGAAACAAGAGAGCTGCTTCAAAGTCGCATACTTGAAAAATACCAGTCAACATTGATTGAAGAAAACAGCTAAAAAAAGGCTGAACGGCAATCGCCGTTCAGCCTTTGATATCTTATTTATACTGCTCTACATAATATCCGATTTTGTCGGTTTCTTCAACCTTCACATCGTGAGTGAGGCTTACTTTTTCAGCTTCAATAATGGCATTGGCTTGTGCATCTGTGCCCTGCATCAGAGCAGATGCTACCTCTGTGAGGTTTGTGGGCATTTTCTTTACAATGTGGAAGCCCTTGTATCCTTCGCTTTCTACAGCCACGATGTCACTGATCTTGCCCTCGCTAAGAGCAAATGCAGCTGCTTCAAACTCGGGCACCATCTGTCCTTTTGTGAAGGTATAACCATCGGGTGAAGCAAGAGATCCGTCGGCAAGTCTGCCGTCTTCGCTCTTTTCATTCATGAGCTTGTCAAAATCAGCGCCGCCGTCAAGCTCTTTTTTGATGTCGGCAATTAATTTTGAAGCTTCATCTTTGGTGTGCACACCATCATCATATTTCACTAAAATATGCTTTGCACTTGCATAGTTTTCTTTCACAAGGTCTGCAAAATAAAGCGCGCCTGTGTATTCTTCGGTCACAATCTGCTCAAGTGTTTCAGCATTGGTCTGCATGAGGTAGAGGTAATCAGTGTAGCCAATGCCCTGCTGAGCGACGGTTGCTTTGATCTGGTCGATCTGGTCATCAATGGCAGCGTAGTCAGCTTTTGTAAGTTCAATACCTTGCTCTATTGCTCTGGCATATCCCATTTTAGTTGCAATGATGTTTTCTTTGGCTGCCTCTTTAACTGCTTCATAATCAACCTCGGGTGTGGCTGAGCTGTCGGCTGAGCTGTCAGCTTCGAGAGCCTGTGCCTCGCGGGCATATGCAGCATTGAACTCATTTGCAAAAAACCAGCCATAGTATGCACCACTCACTGTGATATCATCGGCAATTTTGAGGATTGTTTCCTGCATCTGAGCTTCACTTTTGGCTCTTTCTTCTTTTTGTTGTCTGTATGCTTCAACATCGTCCATGTCTTTCACAAGTGAACAACCTGCAAATGACATAGCCACAACAGCAAGTGCAGACAAAGCTGCAATTATTTTGCTAAATCTTTTCATTATTTTCGCCTTCCTTTATACTTTTTAGAAGCTTT
>JAFVSB010000112.1 GCA_017503945.1 Clostridia bacterium | reverse complement strand
TCTTTCTATGGAGTTATTCGAAACAATTGCATTTTTTATGTCCCATTTTTCCAAAAGAGCAAAATATTTGAGCACATCTTCGGGCGGTGTGGGCTCGGTGTGAGCGACCAAGGTGTTGTCGATGTCAAAAATAACGGCTTTGATGGCACGCTCGGTATAGAATTTTTCATCAAGCACCGCCACATTCTTGACGGTGTAGTCGGGGAGTAGTTTTTTTATCATAGTATCAATCCTACAAAAAAGGCGACCAACGGTCGCCTGATTTGATTAATTTAATTTTGAAATTTTATCTAACCGTTAATCCAAAATGATTTGGGAAGGCAAAACTGCCATTAGTAAAGTGCAGCCAAAGGCCGCAAATTTAATTATTTGTATGAACGCTTTCTTGCTGCTTCGGATTTCTTTTTGCGTCTTACACTGGGTTTTTCGTAATGTTCTCTTTTTCTGATTTCGGATAAAACTCCTGCCTTCTGACAAGATCTCTTGAATCTGCGAAGTGCACTATCTAAAGATTCATTATCTTTTAATCTGATTTCTGCCATTTAAGTTCCCTCCCTCCGTTACTGCTAATATAACGGGTTTGACAAAATTACACTGTAATATTATACACATAAAACTCCAGCTTGTCAAGCATTATTTTGGACAAACTTAAAATTTGTGTTCTGTCGCTTTTGACATCAGCCCGGAGGCCAGCCTATATTGCGGCCTGCAAGCACATGAAAGTGCAGGTGGCCAACCGTCTGACCGCCATCGACACCGCAATTGTTTACAACTCGGTAGCCGCCGTCAGCAAAGCCCATCTCGCGGGCAAGCTTTGCCACGGTTGCAAAAATATGAGCCACAATGCCTGCATTTTCATCGGAAAGCTCAAGTGCAGAGGATATATGCTCCTTGGGAATTACCAAAAAATGAACAGGCGCCTGAGGGTCAATGTCATTGAAGGCATATATTTTGTCATCTTCATACACTTTTTGTGAAGGAATTTCACCATTTATGATTTTGCAAAACAAACAGTCTGTCATAATCAATTCTCTCCTTATTTTATCTGCTGACCGAGCACTTCGAGCGCTGCGCAGAGTGCTGCATCAATGCCGCTTGCATCACTGCCACCTGCCTGAGCACTTTCGGGTTTGCCGCCGCCCGAGCCGCCAACATGAGAAGCTATCTCTTTTACAAGCATGCCGCAATGAGCACCCTTGGCAACTGCCGCCTTGTCGGCTGCAGTGATGAGCATCACCTTGCCGCCAAATTCTGTAGCCATAACGCACACAACATCGGTGTATTCGTCTTTTAAGCTGTCATTCATCTTGCGCACTGTGTTCACATCGGCGCCTTTGAATGAGCCGGCCAAAACTGTGGTGCCGTTTATAACCTTTGCATTTTTCTTAATGTCGTCTATGCCGCCTGATGCAAGCTTGGATTTCATATCTTCAATTTCCTTTTGCATTGCTTTCACTTCACTCTGAAGCGCAGCAAGCTTTGAAAGCACATCGGCAGGAGTGGATTTGAGCATTGCAGCAGCTTTGGCAATTGTTTCTTCTTTTTCATTAAAGCTTGCAAGCACATTAAGGCCTGTGATGGCTTCAATTCTTCTTACGCCTGCAGCAGCCGATGTTTCAGATACTATTTTCATGATGCCTATGTTGGAAGTGTTAGCAACATGAGTGCCACCACAAAGCTCTGTGCTGAAATCACCCATTTGCACAACTCTTACCACATCACCATATTTTTCGCCAAAGAGAGCCATTGCACCGAGCGCTCTTGCTTCATCAATTGGCATCTGGTTGCATTCAACGCTCAGAGCGTTGTATATTTCGCCATTGACAATCTCCTCTACCTTGGCAATCTGCTCTTTGGTGAGAGCTTCAAAGTGAGAGAAGTCAAAGCGCAGTCTTTCGGAATCAACATATGAGCCTGCCTGCTGAACATGATCACCAAGAACAGTTTTAAGAGCTTTTTGGAGAAGATGTGTTGCAGAGTGATTGCGTGCTATTGCGCTCCTGCGGCTGTTGCATACTTCACATTCCACATTGTCACCCACAGAAATCATGCCTGATTCAACTGTGCACAGGTGCATTGTCTGACCATTGCCAATTTTTTTGGTGTCATTCACCTTTACAGTTGCACCCTGTGATTTGATGTAGCCCTTGTCACCAACCTGACCGCCGCTTTCGCCATAGAAAGGAGTCTTGTCCAAAATTATTACCACATTGCCGCCATCAGAGGTTGCCATGTTGCAAATTTCACCATCTACACCTATTGCCTTTACAACTGCGGTGTCACAAAGGGTTTCATAGCCTGTAAATTCAGTTTTATCAAGGTCGGTTATCTTCTTTTTGAATTCGTCTTTTTCCCAGCCGGCATCGTCCATCTCGCCTCTGCCCTCTCTGGCTTTCTTCTTCTGAGCCTGCATGCATTCTTCATATTCTTCAATGTTCACATTGAGGCTCTTTTCCTCGAGAATTTCCAAAGTGAGGTCAAGCGGGAAGCCAAAGGTGTCATAAAGCTTAAACGCTTTTGCGCCCGAAAGCTGAACTTCGTCATTCTTTTCAAGCTCGTCTATATAACCTGCAAGGATATTCAGACCATCATTGATGGTCTCATTAAAGCGGATTTCTTCAAGCTCAATAACCTTTTTGATGTATGCTCTTTTCTCCACAAGCTCGGGGTATGCATTTTTGTTTTCTTCAATAACAGTGTCACACACCTTGTAGAGGAAAGGCTCGTCAACGCCGAGGAGCCTGCCGTGGCGCGCAGCATGACGCAAAAGTCTTCTGAGCACATAGCCTCTGCCCTCGTTGCTTATCTGCACACCGTCACCAATCATAAAGGTGGTGGAACGGATATGGTCGGTGATAACACGAAGTGACACATCGTTCTTTTCGTCAGCGCCATAAGTGGCACCTGTGATTTCGCTGATTTTGAGCATGATGTTGCGCACTGTGTCTACCTCGAAGAGGTTATTCACACCCTGCATGATGCAGGCAATACGCTCAAGACCCATGCCGGTGTCGATGTTTGGGTGAGAAAGGCGGTTATAGTTGCCGTTTTCATCTTTATCAAACTGAGTGAACACAAGGTTCCAAAATTCCACAAATCGGTCACACTCACAACCCACCTTACAATCAGGGCTGCCGCAGCCATGCTCGGGTCCGCGGTCAAAATAAAGCTCAGAGCAAGGGCCGCAAGGACCTGTGCCAATCTCCCAGAAGTTATCCTCTTTGCCCATGCGCACAATGTGCTCGGGGTTAACGCCCACTTCCTTGGTCCAGATGTCGAAAGCTTCGTCATCATCTTCATATATAGTTATCCAGAGCTTATCTTCAGGAAGCTCAAGCACTTTGGTCACAAACTCCCATGCCCATGCGGTGGCTTCGTGTTTGAAATAGTCACCAAACGAAAAGTTGCCGAGCATTTCAAAGTAGGTGCCATGGCGGGCAGTTTTGCCCACTCTTTCAATGTCGGGAGTTCTGATGCATTTCTGGCATGTGGTCACTCTTTTGCGCGGAGGCTCAAGCTCACCTTTGAAATAAGGTTTGAGAGGAGCCATGCCCGCATTTATAAGCAATAAGCTCTTATCATTTTCGGGCACAAGTGAAAAGCTGGGCAATCTGAGATGCCCCTTGCTCTCGAAAAATGACAGATATTTTTCTCTTATCTCATTTAATCCTAAATTTTGCATGAGTTATCGCTCCTTGTTTGCATATGTGCATATAGTAATATAATACACCAAATCGCGGTCATATGTCAATATTTCAAAGCAAAAAAACGGAAGAGACCAAAAAATCTCTTCCGTAATTGGTTTATGTTCTTTTCATTTTAAGAATTATCTTCTTTATGTATACCACAATCACAGCAAACATCACAAAAGAAACAAACGACATAATTTGCTGAGCATATATTGTGTGACCAAAAATTGTGTTGCCGTGAGCCTGAACCGTGCTCACAATCCAAGCACCAAGGAGCGATGAAGTGAAACCTACGATTCCGCCAATGGCAGATTTTACACCGAGAGCATATGAAAGATTGTCTCTTTCCACATAGTCAAACACTATGTTCATCATGCCGCTGTTGGACCCTGCCAAATAGATGGCAAAAATGGCATAATACACTGCATACAGCCATTTGCCGTTTGCAGGCACGGTGAAGGTGTTGGCAAGAAACGCCGCCGCACCAATGGCAAACGAAAACATAAGCATCCTTGCCCAGGAGAGCCTGTCGGCCATTTTGCCAAAGAAACGCGAAAACGCCACTCGCACAAGGCTGTGCATTGCCGCAAGAACAGCAACATAACTAAGAGAAAATCCAAGCTCATTTATCTGATATGTGCCATAGAACGACACCGTGAGTCCGGTGCCCACATGCCATAGCATATCAAGATAGATTATTTTGCGAAAACCCTTGTCGAAGATTGTGCAATCAAGAATTGACTTTACGCTTCGGCTTTCGCTCGGTTTTGTAGCGACCATTTGTGCGTCTTCATCATCTTTCACGCACACCAGACTCCAAAGATGCAAAAGCATAAGAGCAAATATTGTGATACCCGAAATGACAAAGCCAGTGCGTGATTGGCCGATTGCGTCATAATGGTCAATCACTGCACCCATAACATATGAGAAAACCATGCCGCCAATGAGAGAGACAATCTCTTTGTTGGCAGTGAATTTGCCCCTGTCGTTATTATGCACATATGACATAAGCCAGGTGAGCTTAAATGGGGTGGCAGAATTTGCAATGAGATGTCCGCCCAGAAACATAATCACAAACAGGACTACTTTCACACCTTGAGGCACATTCACATATGGAATAAGATACAAGGTTACAAACATAAGCTGGTTGACAACATGCATTATTGTAACCATTTTTTTGACAGAGCCCTTTGGCTTTATAAAAAGCACTGCCACAAGCTGAGCCGAAAAGCCAAGCGATGTGAGTGTGGATATAACGCCGGTTACCGAATCGGGCACACCTATGTTGGCAAGGATAGATGCCAAAAACGCCCCCGTAATCAAAAGAGCAATAAAATATTCAAAAGCTGCCTCGGCTATGTATGCAAGCTGATTTTTGGTACTTCGATCCAGTTTTTTCATTTAACTCACTCCAAAATATTTAAATGTTACCAAAAAGGAGCAATCCAAACATAATATGGTTTTTGAGTGCTGATGATATTATAACACATTTCTTTGCAAAAGTAAATACACGCCCCGACAAATTCAGGGCGTGTATCAGCATTATTATTCAATAACTTCCACAGTCTTATTATAGAAAGACTTAAGTGCTGCGGTAGCAAGAGTGTGAGAAAGAGCTGTTTCCTCGGGTGTAAAGAGACCAAAGGGAACCTTCTCGCCTGCATACTCAAGCATAAACGCAGCTATCTGCTGCTGAATAGCATCAGTGAAGCCAAATTCAAATATAGGACCTGTGATTGTGGGGATCATGGGCTTGTAGCCTATAATGATACGATTCCACGACTGTTCCTTGCCCCATGAAGATGTGTAGTAAAATGCATTGGCATCATCACTTGTGAATCGGGCACTGCAGTCCATGCCATAAATCTCAAAGAACCAACGGTTTGTAGAACCGGGAGCCATGCGCTTGGTTTCAAGTGTCATGGGGATTTCGTCACCATCGGGGTTGAGAGTGGTGCAGAAGATTGTGCAGTTGTCAAATGTGTCACATACAGCCATGCCGCCTTTGCCGTCAGGACGCTCTTTCACAATGTTTGAAAAATGCGCTCTCACAGTTTTTGGCTTAAATCCAAGGCGGAAGGGAACATGCTGAGTGTGAATACCCAAATCGCCAAGGCAGCCGTATTCGCCGTTGAATTTAACCATGCGCTTCCAGTTGATGGGTTTTTGAGTGTCCATATCGCTACAGTGGTTGAATCCGCAGTGAATTTCGAGAATCTTACCGAATTTGCCTTCGTTAAACCAGTTGACCATGGTCTGCATTGCAGGGTAGTAAGGGAACTCACTGCAGCAACGAACAAATGTGTCAGGGTTTTCGGCGAGGGCTTTTAGTATATTCTCGTTGGCTTTTTTGTCAATACCAAAGGGTTTTTCGCCCAAAAGTGCTTTGCCGCTTTTGATAATGTCAATATAGAACTGTTCGTGAAGATTGTGAGGAACAGCACAGTATATAGCGTCTATGTCGTCTTTGTCAAGAAGCTCTTTGTAGTCCGACACAGAGTATTTGATATCCGGAAAATTTTTGTGAAACCATTCCATTTCTTTGGGGACAACAGAGCATATTCCAACTATTTCCGGCTTTGGCACATCTTCGGTGAGATGGCACCAACGAGCAGCTGCAGAGGCAAATTCTCTTGCCATAAGACCGCAGCCAATCAGTCCGAATCTAACTGTTTTCATAATATTTTGTCCTCTCTGAAATTAATAGCCAAAGTGCTTTTCAGTTTCTGCGATAGCTTCTTCGATGATATCCAGACCCTTGAGAGCAGCTTCGTCGTCGAGAATCATCGGAGGTGACATACGGAGAATGTGACCTGATGGAACCCAAGCAAGACCTTTTTCAAAGGCTTTCTGATAGATCATTGTACCAGCTTCAGCAAATGGAGTCTTGCTTTCGCGGTCTTTAACGATTTCGATTGCCTGCAGACATCCGATAGCACGAACATCACCAATGATAGGATGAGCTTCCATCATCTTCTTCATTCTTTCAAGCATAATCTTACCAAGGTGAGCACTACGCTCGTTGAGGTTTTCTTCTTCGATAACCTTGATAGATTCCAAAGCTGCAATACATGCCATGGGGTTGCCGCCATAGCTTGAAGATGCAGAAATTTTTTCAATTGCAGGTGCAAGGTCTTTTGATACTGCAAGAGCAGTAACAGGGAAGCCGTTACCAAAGCCTTTACCGAGGGTGGTGATATCAGCTGTAACATTCCAGTGATCCATTGCAAACCATGAACCTGTTCTTGCCATACAGTTGAGAACTTCATCAGCAAACAGGAGGATGCCTCTTCTGTCACAAAGAGCACGAAGTGCAGGAATGAAATCATCGGGAGGAATGATGGAGCCGCCCCAACCCTGAATAGGTTCGAGCACGATTGCAGCAACATTCTGACCGCCGCTTGCACATTCATTGTCGAGCATGCCTTCAATCATTCTGATGTATGGAGAAGAATCTTTCCAAGCTTCTTCGGGAGTTCTGCCAAAGAAGTCACGGTATGGATTCGGTCTGGGAGCGAGCATGAAGCCGGGAGCTCTCATGTGAGAATCGGGGCCTACAACAGCAAGTGAGTTGGCACCATAGGTTTTGCCGTGGAAATCTCTCCAGAAGGAGATGAATTCCTGCTTGCCTGTAGCAGCACGAGCACAACGAAGACCTGCTTCTACTGCAGTTGTACCTGAATCATAGAACTGGAAACCGCCAAAACGGCCGCCTGTGATTTCATGAAGCTTTTCAACGAGCTCCATTTTTACTCTGGTGGTAAAATCGTGGCAGTTCATGAGCTTTTTAGCCTGCTCAGCAACGCCTTCGCTGATTCTGGGATGGCAGTGGCCAAGACCAGTAACATAAATACCTGATGAGAAGTCAAGATATGTATTACCGTCAACATCAGTGAGGGTATAACCATGACCTGATTCAAAAGTCACGGGGAACAGTTTAACCTGACTTGAATAACCTTTCATGTATTTGGAACATCTGTCATGATATTCAACAGATTTTGGGCCCGGGATGGTAGCAGATACCATGTTGGGTACTTTGGAAAGGTCAACGCTTGCCCAATTTTTACTCATTGTAAAAAACCTCATTTCTTAATATTTTTGTTCGGACAAAAATCCGACACTCTTATAACTATATTATACATGAAAATCCAAAAAAATCAAGAGCTTTTTACCACTTTCTTTCGCTTTATGCCCGCTTGTCAAAAACCGCTCTTGAGTCACTTGCACCACATGTTGCCAAGGCTCAATTTTACCAAAAAAAGACTTGCCGACGGGCAAGTCTTTTTTTAAAGACACAAGCGAGATAGATGATGTTATTTTAGTAACTGATATACGAGCAATGCGTCTTGTATACCTTTTTTATCTTCAGAACTAATTGTAATGTCCCTATAGTATTCGTCGCCTTCAAACCTTACAATGGTTTCGTTGGAATTTGCTATTGCTTTCAATATGTCGATTTCGCTTTCGCCAACATCTATGTCAACATATTCCCAAATATCGCCACCCTCATTATCACGAACAACATCGTTATATCTAAAGGTCTTGTAATAATTTTTCCCATCTACAGAGAATGTGATATTCTCAAAAAACACCCAATCGTCGGCAGTGTAATTGCATACCATCCTAAGCCATACATTGTTTTCAGCTATTCCTATATAAGGCAAAACAAAACTTTTAATATCAGCTGCCCAACCATCAGAATAATGCTTCCAGCCAGCCGGATAATAAAACTTGTAATTTCTTACGCGGTCTTCCTCGACTTTCATCGTTGAAAGCAACTCATCTGCTCTTGCTTTTTTATCAGCAGAAAGCTTTTCCTGAGCAGCCGACAATACATCATAATTTTTGACCATTGCTTTAGCTTCAGATGAAAGTTTATCATATTTTGCCTGAGCACTGTTCACTCCCTCAAGGTTATCAATGGATATTTCACCCATTTGGGAAATTGCATCTTCAACCTCCGAAACCGCCTCTTCTATAACAATCTTTTCATATTCGTTTTTGGCTGCATCAAGCGCTTCACCCATTTTGAACTTTTGCTTTTCTTCGTCATTCAGCTTAGCAACAGCAGCTTCAGCATTCTTAATCGCATCGCTTGAATCAAGAGAAACTGTACCAATTGCTTTAACTGCTTCTTCGGCGGCAATAAGCCCTTCGGACTTTTTACATCCGCAAACAGATACAGTTAAAACCATAATCAATAAAAATAATAACGCTCTTTTCATTTTTTATCCTCCAATGTTTTTAATTCCAATTTGGAATTTAATCATATTATAATTCCGGATTGGAATTATGTCAATCTTTTTTTGGAATATAATAAAGAAAATATTCTGAAAAGGAATTATGGTTTTATGAAAATACGAAAACAAACATACGGCAATAAAAACATATTCGGTAAAAATATAGAGCGTTTGAGGAAAGAAAGAGGAATTAAGCAAAAAGACTTTATTTCTCAAATTCAAGTTATGGGCTGCGATATGAATCCTACCAGCTATTCAAAGCTTGAAGGGCAAGTAAGAAGTGCAACCGACAAAGAACTATATGTCATTGCAAAAATTCTTGGTGTTCCTATGGAAACATTGTTTTACAACTAAAAATAGCACCTGATTGTATTGTTAAATCAGGTGCTATAACTTTATATGTACGTGTGGTCCAAAACTGCTTGACAGCTGCTCTTTTGTTTTAGTGATATTCCTTACATATGCATCAATGTAAAGTTAAATTTTGTACTTCCGTGAAAAGCGAAATTATTGCTTCGCAATAGCTAAATTGTTTCTTGCGAAACAGCTAAATTAAATTCACTAGTAGCGTGCGAATCACATTTAGCTGCCGTAGGCAATTTGGCTGAGCTTGCTCAATTTAGCTCGCCGTCAGGCAAATTTAGCTGAAAAAAGCGTACTGAAAAATTCAGTACGCTTTTTCTGGCTTTCACGTTCATAATAGATGCAACTCATGAAATAAGTTCAAACAATACATTAGGGGTTTCTTCATGTACATCATCAAAAATTTCAAGCATAGTTTTACAATATTCCCTTAAATCATTAGGCAATGAAAAAAAACCATATATATTAACCTTAAAGTTTCCTCTTTGATTAAAAAGTCCCTGCAAGCAATCCCATAGCGCATCCCAATTTTCACCATAATATTCAGGCAAGCCAAATTTTATTTTTAAAATTAAGTGTATTTCTCCTAAAAATTTGCACCCTGTAAAATCTAAAATAATAGGATTTTCTGTTATAGGTTTAAATTCATTCCTTTTTCTTTCTTCGTAATTCATTTAATTTCTCC
>JAFVSB010000111.1 GCA_017503945.1 Clostridia bacterium | reverse complement strand
TTAAAATGCGCGATGCTGCACAAAAAGAAGGTTTTTCAATCAGGGTAACCTCGGCTTATCGTTCTATAGAAGACCAACGAAACATATACAATAACTGGCTTTTGAAGGCTCCGGCAGAAGTTGTAGATGAAACCTGTGCACGACCAGGTTACAGTGAACATCATACAGGATTGGCGGTTGATGTTGAAGGTTCAATAAAGGGTGGACGAAATATCAGCAAAACGCCTGAAGCTGCGTGGGTAAAAGAGAATTGTCATAAGTACGGTTTTATTCTCCGTTATTTACCGGAAACAGTTGAAATAACAGGTTATGCATCTGAACCATGGCATTTGCGTTATGTTGGTGTACAGGTTAGTACTGATATGAGAGATAAAAATGTAAAATCCTTTGAGGAATACAGAGAAAGATTTTTAAAATAATTTTTTATTTCTAACTTAACGCGAACTACATGGATATGTCAAGGGGAAGCCGTTGATAGAAATAATTTTTTTGTCCCTAACTTGACAAAATCATAAAATGGATTTATCAAAGGTAAATCCATTTGGCTAAATGATGAGTTAATCTTAATTTGTTGATGCACATCAAATAATAACATCAAAACAGAAAGGGGTTAATGATGGGAAACATAATCAGAGATGACAAGCATGGCGTTGAGGTATACTATCATACAGCAGATAGTGTCTGGGCCGAAATGCATTTCGGCAGTTGGATGCTTGCCTATATTAATCATGGCATACCCTTTATGGAAGAAAATTTTAAAAAAGTAGAGCGTCATAATGATAGTGATGAAGTTTTTATTCTGCTTGCAGGTGAGGCTACATTAATTATTGGCGAAGAACTTAACAGAATTGAAATGGAGCCTCATAAAATTTATAATGTTCCAAAAGGTGTGTGGCATCATATTTTCACCAAAGAAGGCACAAGTGTACTTGTGGTTGAACGTGATGACACACATGATGAAAATACAGAGTATTTATATGTGAATAAGTAATCCAATATAATCCGAAATATATTGCACACTAACTATACAAACACATACGGAGGTTAAGATAATGAAAGCTATAATGACATTTGTAAAGCGCAAAGGCGTGTCGCTTTCTGCCAAAAAATATTTTGTAGATGCATTTTCTGCTATGGCGATGGGTCTTTTTGCATCACTTCTCATCGGCACAATTTTTTCTACCATCGGCACTCACACAGGTATTGAATTCTTCACACAGATGAGCAACTACTGCAAAGCCGTGCAGGGCTCTGCCATGGCAATTGCCATAGGTTGCAGTCTTGGTGCAAACGGACTTGTGCTTTTTTCACTTTGTGTGGTTGGTCACTGCGCCAATGGCTTTGGCGGTCCGCTCGGTGTTTTTGTTATCACTCTTGTTGCATGTGAGATAGGTAAGCTTGTTTCAAAAGAAACCAAGATAGATATTCTCGTCACTCCAACCGTTATTATTGCAATAGGCACAGCTCTTTCGCTTCTCATCGGCCCTGCCATTTCTTACATAATGACGGCTTGCGGCAATGCTATCATGAGCTTTACCGAGCTTCAGCCATTTTGGATGGGCATCTTGGTTTCTGTCACTGTGGGCATTGCGCTCACTCTTCCCATCAGCTCTGCTGCAATTTGTGCCTCAATCGGTCTTGTAGGGCTTGCCGGCGGTGCTGCCACTGCAGGCTGCTGTGCTCAGATGGTTGGGTTTGCCGTGATGAGCTTCAAAGAAAACCGCTGGGGCGGTCTTGTTGCTCAGGGTCTTGGTACTTCGATGCTCCAAATGGGCAACATCTGCAAAAATGTGCGCATATGGATTCCGCCCACACTCGCTGCTGCCATCACAGGCCCTGTTGCCACATGCATTTTCAAGCTCAAAATTGCAGCTGACAACCCAGTAGCATCTGGCATGGGCACATGCGGCATGGTAGGACCCATAGGTCTTATTTCAGAATCGGGCTTCGGTTCAGGATTTGACTGGCTCGGTCTTGTGCTTGTGTGCATAGTTCTTCCCGCTGTTTTAACTCCTGCTTTTGCTTATGTTCTCAGAAAAATCGGCTGGATAAAAGACGGCGACCTCAAGCTTGATTTGTAAAATTCTCTTTGGAAAGGAAACATATTATGAAAATCGAAACAAAATGTATTCAATCAGGTTACACTCCCGAAAACGGTGAAGCCAGAGTGCTCCCCATTTATCAGAGCACCACATGGAAATATGGCTCCACAGAGCAGATGGGCAAACTCTTCGACCTTGAAGAAAGCGGCTATTTTTATACCCGTCTTGCCAACCCCACCAATGATGCCGTAGCTGCTAAAATTGCCGACCTTGAAGGCGGTGTTGCAGCCATGCTCACCTCATCTGGTCAGGCAGCATGCTTCTATTCTATATTCAACATATGTCATGCAGGAGACCATTTTGTGTGTTCCTCAAGCGTATATGGCGGCACATTCAACCTCTTTGGTGTAACCATGAAAAAGCTCGGCATTGATGTGACCTTTGTAGACCCCGATAGTGACGAAGCTACTCTCAACGCGGCTTTTCGTGAAAACACCAAGGCAATGTTTGGCGAAACTATCGCTAACCCCGCACTCGTTGTGCTCGACATAGAAAAATGGGCAAAAATTGCTCATAGCCACAATGTACCCCTCATCATAGACAACACCTTTGCCACACCCATCAATTGCCGTCCTTTTGAATGGGGTGCCGATATCGTTGTTCACTCAACCACAAAATATATGGATGGTCATGCCACAAGCGTGGGCGGTGCAGTTGTAGACAGCGGCAATTTCGACTGGGAGGCTGCAGGCAAATTCCCTGGTCTCACCACACCCGATGAATCCTATCATGGTATCACCTACACCGAAAAATTCGGTAAAGCTGCATATATCACCAAGCTCACAGCTCAGGTTATGAGAGACCTTGGCTCCATCCCTTCCCCCCACAATGCATTTTTATTGAATCTTGGCTTGGAAACCCTTTTCCTCCGCATGGAACGCCATTGCAGCAACGCTCAGGCAGTGGCAGAATATCTTTCGGCCAATGAAAAAATTTCCTGGGTAAAATACTGCGGTCTCAAAGATGACAAATATTATGACCTTGCGCAGAAATATCTGCCAAACGGCTCATGCGGTGTTATTTCCTTTGGTGTTAAGGGCGGCAGAGAAGCGGCTGTTAAGTTTATGGATAGTCTGCGTCTTGCAGCCATCGTGACTCATGTTGCCGATGCCCGTACATCAGTGCTTCACCCTGCAAGCCACACTCATCGTCAGCTCAATGATGCTGAGCTCGAAGCAGCAGGCGTAACACCCGATCTTATCAGATTTTCTGTAGGCATAGAAAATGTAGATGACATTATTGCCGACATTCAGCAGGCTCTTGATAATATCTGATAGAGGTAGCTCATGCAAAAGAAAAATCAAATCGTAGGCACCTTGTTTTTACTTGGTGCAGCAATTCTTTGGGGATTTTCGTTTGTTTTCCAAAATGAGGGTGTTGATATTCTTGACCCCTTTGCTTTCAATGGCATACGATCTTTGCTGGGAGCAATTGCGCTCATACCCGTCATATTAATTCTTAAAGCAATCAACATCAAAAACGGCACCTATTATAAACCCACCAAAAGTCAGACTCTCAACTTGCTTAAAGGCGGTTTTTGGTGCGGCGTTGTGCTTTGCACTGCAGGTACATTGCAAACTCTCGGCATAAAGCAGGGAGCAGGTGAGGCAGGCTTTATCACCACTATCTACATTGTCTTTGTGCCCATACTCGGAGTTTTTCTTCACCAGAAAATTGAGCGTAAGGTGTGGCTCAGTGTGATGATGTGCTTTGTGGGCATGTATCTTTTGTGCGGAAGCTTTGCCCTCAATGTCAATCAGATATATCTGCTTCTTTGTGCATTTTTCTTCGCAGTCCACATTCTTGTGATAGACCATTTTGCTCCCAAGGTAGATGGCGTAAAACTTTCGGCACTTCAGTTTCTTGTGGTTGGCATCATCGATTGCATCATAATGCTTTTTGTAGATTGCCCCACCTGGGCGCAGGTGGCAGAGTGTTTCTGGCCCAATCTTGCATATTCAGGCTTTGTATCATGCTCTATTGCATACACCTTTCAAATTGTGGGGCAAAAGCACATTTCGCCCACGATGGGCTCTCTTCTCATGAGCCTTGAGTCTGTGTTTGCAGTGGTAGGCGGATGGCTTTTGCAGGGAGATGTTATGAGTATGACTCAGATTGTCGGTTGCGCCGTAATCTTCGTGGCAATAGTCATAGTTCAGCTTCCAACAAAATTAACCAATAAATGATAAACAACACGCATTTTTAAATATATTTATTTGAAAATGCGTGTTTTTGGATTATAATTAATGAGTAGATTTTATGAGAATAATTGACATTAAAATTAATTTTAATAAGGAGAAATATTATGAGAAAAAAACTTCAGGACAAAATGTTTGAAATAAGTTATATCATTGAACTTCTTATATCACTTCTTGTGGCTATAGCAGTTGTTATTATGACTGGTCGGGTAGTGATAGATATGATTGATGTTTCGTTTTTCAAGCATGGCATTGATTCACTTGTTGTGATTTTAGATAAAGCAATTGCTCTTGCCATTGGTGCCGAACTTATAAAAATGCTTTGTAAGCATACTCCCGAAACAATTATTGAAGTCCTGGCTTTTGCTCTTGCGCGTCAGCTTATAGTGGGTCATGCATCTGCAGTGGAAAACATTATCACTGTCGGAGCTATTGCAATACTCTTTGTTGTAAGAAAATTTTTGCTAAATCGTCACGATATGGTAGAAACCCCCGATGGTCTTATAGAAATTGATAAAATAAAGTCATAAATATACATTACCTGGCTCCAACTTTGATATACACGGGGCAAAAAGGCTTTTTAGCAAGGGCAAGTCTTTGAAAGGAGTAATAAAGTGAAATCAAAAACAATCGCCTTGGTTGGTGCAGTGCTTACTGTGTATGGGTTAATATTGTGCATTATGTCAAACTTAAATCTTGGCGTTTTGCTTGTTGCATTTTTGGGAATTGTTACATTTTGCATAGGTATTTTCTATTCAAAGATAAAGAGTCTTACAACTATAAAAATTTTTAAGCTTTGCAAGATTTTATTTGTTTTGGTTTTATGTGTTGAAGTTGCATTAATATCCTTTATAGCAATTTACGGATTTTCTGATAATGTGAATTATAATGAAGATGCAGTTATTGTTTTAGGTGCGGGTGTTCGAGGAGACAGGGTGACATTACCATTAAAAATGCGTTTGGATAAAGCAATAGAATATCATCACAAAAATCCAGACGCTTTAATTGTTGTTACAGGTGGACAAGGATTGCAGGAAACCGTTACCGAAGCTTATGCAATGGAAAAATATCTTGTGCAAAATGGTGTTGATAACAGCAAAATTCTTAAAGAAGAAAAAGCAACCTCTACATTCGAAAATATGAAATATTCCAAAGAAATACTTGATAATTATTTTACAAATGACTATTCAGTAGTTGTTATAACAAACAATTTTCATGTTTTTAGAGGCACGACTATCGCAAAAAATACAGGCTTTAAAAATGTTACTCATATGCATGCAGGATTACAATGGTATAATCTTATGCCTTGTTTTTTAAGAGAAAGCCTTGCGGTAATAAAAATGATAATTTGTGGATGATTTTTATGTTCTAACTCAGCACTAACTATATAAAGATTGACGAATATTGTTGGAAAGAGAGGGAAATGTGTGAATGTTGAAGAGTTGAAACACTTGTCGTATGATGATTTGAGAGCAATATATAAAAAATACTTATTAAGCCAGAATCTTGCGAAAACAACCATTAGTACTTCTTTTACCGATACATTTTATTTGTGGAGATATGGTTCTAAAGAACTGTTTTGGGACACGGTTTTATCAGCAGATTTTGAGAAAAAATCGAAGGACACATTGACCAATATTCTTGCAAAAAACTCCACTGGAAATGTTCGGAAAATCGTGAATGGGTATATATCACATTTGAGAAGATTTAAGAATTTTATTTTTCCTGACAATGTAAATGTTGTTTATAATTCGAATTATAGTCAATCGAAAAAAATAGCAACAAAAAGAAAAACTGTTGTTCCCAAACCTTCTGTTGAACAAATAGAGTATTATCTTGAAAAGTGGAAAAAGTTAGAGGATTATCATTTTCAAGAAGATGCTTTAGACAAACTTTTCTTTGAATTGTGTCCCCAAAACACAGAAATAACAGATGTTCTTCTCAAATGTTCTACGCTCAATGATTTTTATAGTACGAATATTTTTTCGATATATCCGGTAGCAAAGCATATACTGCATTTGCAAATTGACGAACGATTGTCTGTTGGGGATGAAACATTAGTTGATGATATCAAAAAGGTTAGAATTAAAAGCAAAGTTATGAATTTCTATTCTTTTGCAACAAAATATTGCAGTCATCATAACCCTGTTGATTTTCCAATATATGATAGTTATGTGGATGTTGTTCTGAGGCATTTTAGAATGGTTGATGGGTTTTCTGTTTTTTCAAGTGACGATTTGAAAAATTATAGCCGTTTTAAAAGTATTCTTATAGATTTTAGAAAATATTATGAGTTAGAAAATTACAACTTGAAACAAATAGATCAATATTTGTGGCTGTTAGGCAAAGAATATTTTGCAAAAAAATACGGTAAAAATAAACTTTCAAGCAAATAATATAATGTTTTTTGCCCCTTACTTGATACGAGTGATTACGAGGTGATTAGATTATGTCGAAAAAGAATAACGGAGGATGTTTGGCAGGGATTTTTACGTTTGGTATATCTTTTCTTATTGGTTTTTTTAGAAGATTGTTAAAATAGAAATTTTTAGAAGTTGCCACCAAAAAGTTCTGCATCTAAACCTTATGTATCGCAATTACTAAATTATCTTACCATCTAAATTATACAGT
>JAFVSB010000110.1 GCA_017503945.1 Clostridia bacterium | reverse complement strand
GGGCTGCAATTAAACATTTTATATATAATTTGGCACAATCAGGTAAAATCAAAAACTACCTTACCTTCCTCGAGCTTTAGTCTGGCAGAGAAGCTCTTTTGAGTGCGCTTTGAAAAAAAGCCGTCGATGAGGTCGGTTGAGCCTGTGGCAACGAGCTTGCGCGCCTGTGCCAGAGGGATAACAGCGCCGCATATTTCAAAGCCAAAGGAAAACTTGCAGCCCTCGCGATAGGCACTGCAGCCATAGCCAAACCTTGTGCGCACTACATCAGATGAGCAAAGAGGGCATTTGCCGACTGCTTCGCCCATGAAGCCGATGTCTGTTTTTTCAAGCTCGGTGCCGTCTTTGGATGCAAAAACCGAGGCAATCTCTTTTGTGGCTATGCTCACGCTTTCGTCGACGGTGATTTCACCTCTGAAAACCTTTTTGAGAGCTTTGCCAAGCTCGGAGGTGCGGTATTTATCCATGCTGATGCCCATGCGGCTGAGCGATTCTATCATAAACTCGCCAGCGCTCAAAATGGTGTAGACATCTTTTTTCAGTGCTATGTAGCCTGTTTTGAGTGCGTTGTCTATGATGCCTGTGCGGGTGGCTTCGGTGCCAAGCTCAAGACCCTCAAACACTGCCTTGTATTCTTCTTCGTCATTTTCGTCTTCTGAATTTTTCTTTTCGTCTCTAAAAGGGTTTTTGAGGTAGTTGTTGAGAGTTTCGATGGTGTAGTGTTTGGGAGGGGTGGTTTCTTTTTCACAAGGCACAAAATTTACATCAAAGGTGTCGCCCTTCTCAAAGGGGGGAAGGAGCTTGTCTTTTTTGGTGTAGTCATCATATTTGGTCCAGCCCTTTTGCAATATGACAGTGCCCTTTAGCACAAAGTCCTCATAGTCCCCTACTCCAATTGTGATTTCAGTTTTGTCGGCAATGCAATCCTGCGCGCAAAAAACTGCTGCAAAGCGGCGCAAAATGGTGCTGTAGACAGTGTATTCATCTTGGCTGAGAGCTTGCTTTGACGGGATTTTGTGGGTGGGAATGAGAGCGGAGTGTGATTCTATTTTGGAATCATCGAAAATCGTCTTGCCTGTTTTAAATTTAACATCATAGCCCAGCGCTGCAATTGCAGATATGATGCCCTTTACCTTGTCCTGCTCAGCGGTGGCGAGATATTCTGAATTGGTACGCGGGTATGTGACATAACCTTTTTCATAGAGGTCCTGAACTATGGAAAGACTTTTTTCCATGGGCATTTTGTATTTTTTGCCAAGCACATTCTGAAGCTTTGAAAGAGAATATAGCTTGCCCGGCGACACTGTGTCTTTTTTGCGCTTTTTACCCTTTACCAAAGCTTTGCAGCTGTTGTATTTTTGGCACATTTCATTTGCCTTGGCAAGCTCATTTTTGGCAAATTTCTGCTTGCTTGTGAGCTCTATGGGGCAGCCGTGAACTTCGGTTTTGCTTGCTATGCTATAGTATTTATCGGGCACAAAATTGCGTATTGCCATGTCTCGGTCATAGATTGCCTTCACTATGGGCACAATCACCCTGCCCACTCTGAGCAGCGTGCCCGTTTTGAGAGTGGCATATCGGGTGAGGTTAACGCCATAGAGCCAGTCGATATAGGTGCGGGCATAGCCTTCGGCGGCGAGGTTGTCATAGTCGGAGTCATCTTTCATGTTGCAAACAGCACTGCGCACCGTTTCGGCGGTCTGGTCGGGAAGCCACAGGCGGGTGATGCGCTTACCGCTGACACCGGTTTTTTCAATGCATGTGCGCACGATTATCTCACCTTCGCGGTCAGAGTCACCTGCGTTGACTATGGTGTCCACATCATCACGAAGGCAAAGAGTTTTGATGGTTTCAAACTGCGCCTTTATGAGTGCATCGGGCGAGCCGTCTTTGCCTTGGCGAAGCTGAAAGTGGAACTTTTCGGGGAAGCATGGGATATTTTTGAGGGTCCACCTGCCATCGGGATTGGGGTTATAATATTCAATATCGGCAAGCGAAAAAAGGTGACCGAACACCCATGTGACTATGTATTCATCATTTATGAAATAGTTTCCCTTTTTGGAAAACGAGCCAAGAGACTCACAAATGTTGCGGGCAAGGCTTGGCTTTTCGGCTATAATGAGTTTCATATTGCCTCCGTTTATTTTATTAGTCGCTTGGCAGCTTCGGCAATGAGCGAGGCTTTGGGCGAATCATTTGGAAGGGCTTTGGTTTGGGCATATAAAAGTGCACCAAAAAGGCCTGATGCATCATCGAGCCCCATGGAAGAAAACATATCACTCTGAGCATGAATAAACTTCAGATTGGAAGATGATGCAGCGTCATATGAAGAAAGCATATAGTCAGGGTGATTGTATTTTTGGAAAATCTCATCTGCAAGTGCAGGGGTGTTATATAGACCCACGCGCATAAGCTTTTGGGCGCATTGCTCAATGTGCTTTTTGAAATCGTTTAAAAAATTTGCCGCGCTAAGATATATGAGCTTTGAGTCTTTGTCGATGGCAGTGAGAGATATGCCGAGTAGCTTTGCAACAACATCCACCTCATCATAGCGCGGACCAAAGCCTTCAACAAACACATGCTCGGCTTTGAGCGTGCCATCACCAAGCTTATGATACAAAGGAATAAAAAACGAGACATATGTATTGCGCACATCAAACTTTAGCACATCAGCGTTGAAAGCAGGGCAAAAATGGCAAAAGATTTTGCCTGTGATGCCGCGCGAACGCATGTCTTGGGCGAAGCTTTTCAGCCCTTTTTCGGGCAAAAAGCAAAATATGACATCAGCATTTTTTATCATGTCAATAGCAGAGGTATATACTGCCATTTCATTTTCAACCGCAAAGGCGGCAGCCTTTTGTGTGTCTGGCGAAAACACGCCGTCGGGCGTGAGCGGCGCCATGGCGGGATACTCTCTGCGGCACTCTCGGATATGAGCTATGAGGGCACCGCTAACCTCTTGTATTGGCGCTTCCATGCCAAGATATGAAAATTTCATAAAAGCTCCTCCGTTAAAACGATTGGCGGACTGTTTTTGAGCTCTTTGACGAGCTGTGCATTCGTCTTGATGCATTTGTCGGTGAGCATGGCAACAGTGCCAAACTCACCCGCATAGTGACAATCGGAGCCGCCGCATGAGAGAAGGTCATATTTTTTGGCCCACATTGCGGCAATGTCATTGCGCGAATCATGGCGAAGATGGCCGTTGAGAGTTTCTATGCCATCGAGATATGACGGTTTTATAATCTGCATGCCATTGCGAAAAGGATGCGCCTGAAACACAAGCATGCCGTTTTCATGAGCAAGAGTGACAAACTCCTTGAGATGCATAGAGATGAAATTGTGCTCATCATCACAGCTGTGCTTCATGATAAACTCCTCACTAACGCCAT
>JAFVSB010000109.1 GCA_017503945.1 Clostridia bacterium | reverse complement strand
ATTGACAAAAGAGTCACAGGACTTATGAATAAATATGAGCGCAATGGATTCATCTACTGTTATGCCAGCAGTGTGTTTGAACGGGGAATGAGCGAACCTGATGACTATTCTTCTGTTGAGGTGGCATCTATTGTTCGTGATGTAAACAAGCACACGGGCAATAGCGAAATCAAAGCAAACATAATATTTCTTCAGCTCGAATCATTTTTTGATGTAAATAATGTTAAAGAAATTTCATACAGTGAAAACCCCATACCGGTGTTCAATAGTCTGCAGCAAAAATATTCTCATGGCTATCTTGATGTGCCCACTTTCAGCGCAGGCACTGCCAACACCGAATTTGAAGTGCTCAGCGGTTTGAATGTGGATTTTTTGGGAATAGGTGAGGTTGCGTATAGATCGGTTGTCAATTCAAAACCCATACAGACCGTTTGTCACACTCTAAAAAAACACGGCTATTCAACCCATGCCATTCACAACAATAATGCAGCATTCTATAATCGCAAGATGATATATCGCAATCTTGGCTTTGACACATTCACTTCTTTGGAATATATGTATGATGTAAAATACAATCCGCTTGGTTGGGCATGTGACAAGGGGCTGACATCATCAATTGTAGATTGTATGAAATCCACCGATACTTTAGATATGATCTATGCAGTAGGCGTGCAAGGTCACGGCACATATCCGTCCGACATGGAGCCAAAGCCCGATGCAATCAAGGTGGAAGGAATAGAAAATCCTGACACAAAGGCGCGATATGAGTATTATATCAGCCAGATGCGAGAGGTAGATGAGTTTGTTGGTGAGCTTGTTGCTACACTTGAAACCAGCAAAGAGCCCACAGTGCTTGTGATTTTTGGTGATCACATGCCTGGCTTTGAGGTCGATGACGATGCACTTTTAAATGATAGTAAGTATCAGACACAGTATGTAATTTGGAGTAGTTTTAAATCAGATTGCATCATCAAGGATTTGCAATCTTATCAGCTCTATTCCTATGTGCTTGACCGGCTCAATATTGATGGCGGCATTGTTTCAAAGCTTCATAAGCAGTATTCCTACACCAAAAGTGACGAATATCTTTCCAAGCTGGAAATAGTGCAATATGACATGCTCGAAGGCGAAGGCTTATCATATGGCAATTCACCGCCCTCTGTGGTCGATACCAAAATGGGAATCAGACCTATTTCGGTGTCAAGAGCTTATGTCAATGGCGAAGATTTGATTGTAGAAGGAAATAATTTCAATGAATTCAGCCGTGTGGTTGCAAATGACAAATTGTTAGATACACAATATATCAGTGTCAACCAACTTGCAGTCAGAGAATATGATGCGGATGCAACGCATGTGGCAGTTGCACAGGCCGACGAAAATTCATATGTGCTTTCCGCTACACCATACATTGAAGTAGGGTAACAAAAAAGCTTATTGCATTTTTGCAATAAGCTTTTTAAATATATTACATTGATTTCAACGTAAAGTTCCAACTGTCAGCACACATTTTTTCAAGATCATATTGTGCTTGCCAATTGAGCTCTCGTTTAGATTTTTCTGGGTCTGCATAACACATTGCAATGTCACCGGGTCTGCGGTCTACAATCTTATAGTTGATTTTTCTGCCGCATGCCTTTTCATATGCTTTCACAACATCAAGCACGCTGTAGCCTGTTCCTGTGCCCAGATTATATGCCTCCACACCTGTGGTTGCAGTCACTTTTTCAACTGCTTTAACATGTCCACGGCTCAGGTCAACCACATGGATATAATCTCTCACGCCGGTGCCGTCAGGGGTGTTATAGTCATCGCCAAACACGCTCAGGCACTCAAGCTTTCCAACTGCAACTCTGGCAATATATGGCACAAGATTATTCGGAATACCGTTTGGATTCTCGCCAATGAGGCCGCTATCATGTGCACCAATGGGGTTGAAATATCTCAGCAGTGCAATGCTCCATTCATTGTCCGACACATAAAGGTCTGTGAGGATTCTTTCAATCATGTGCTTGGTAGCACCATATGGATTGGTGGTGTGAAGAGGAAAATCTTCTCTGATTGGAACACTTGCAGGGTCGCCGTAAACTGTGGCAGAAGATGAAAAAACAATTTTTTTGCAACCATACTTTGCCATAGTCTGACACAATACCAAAGTGCTGGTGATGTTGTTGTGGTAATAGTGAAGAGGTATGCTTACCGATTCGCCAACAGCCTTGAGACCTGCAAAATGGATAACCGCGTCAATTTTATTTTCTTCAAAGATCTGTTCTACCTTTTCTCTGCACAATAAATCCGCTTCATAAAATTTAAAATCTTTTCCTGAAATTGTGCGGATTTTGTCAAGAACTTCGGGCCTTGAGTTGCAAAAGTTATCAATGATAGCAATCTCATATCCGGCATCAAGAAGTTCAACGCAAGTGTGGCTTCCAATAAAGCCTGCTCCGCCTGTAACTAAAATCATCAATACCATCCCTTTCATATAATAATGCAATAACATTATATACTAAATACTTGGTTTTTGCAAGTTAATTATTCAGTTTAAAAAACTTTATCTTAAATTCACAGCAATATTATCTGTGTTTTTTAATTTTTTATATAAATTTTGAATTTAGGGGTAGATTTTTTTTGGAATTTGTAGCATAATATACTTGTAAAAATATAGCCATTTCAAAGCTATTGAGTGGCTAAGCGAAAGGATATGCTTATATGAAGTACATAGTAATACTTGCCGATGGCATGGCAGATTATCCTGTGGATGAACTCGGCGGAAAAACTCCAATGCAGGTGGCTCACAAGCCAAACATCGACTCTCTGGCTGCAAAATCTGAGGTGGGTCTGGCATACAATGTGCCCGAGTCCCTCTCTCCCGGCAGTGATGTGGCTAATTTATCTGCCATGGGCTATGATCCGCTAAAATGCTACACAGGCCGTTCGCCTCTTGAAGCTGTCAGCATGGGCATCGATATCAAACCCACTGATATGATCTTCAGATGCAATGTAGTAAACATCACAGAAGATGAAGAAAATTATGAAGATAAAATAATCACTGATCACAGTGCCGATGAAATATCAACCGAAGAAGCGCGCGAGTTAATTTTGGCAGTTGCCGAAGCTTTTTCAGATGATAAGTTTTCTTTTTATCCGGGTGTAAGCTATCGTCATGCTCTTGTGTGGGACAATGGTCCCGATGAATTTGACCTCACACCTCCTCATGATGTGCTCGAGCGCAGGGTAGGGGATTATCTTCCCAAGGGCATCAACGGTGCCCCTTTGGCTGAGATGATGAAAAAAAGCTATGACATTTTAAATAATCACCCCGTAAACCTTGCCCGCGCTCAAAGAGGCCTCAAAAAAGCCAATTCCATATGGATTTGGGGTGAAGGTCGCAAACCATCGCTCGAAAACTTTGAGTCACTTCATGGCATTAAGGGTAGTGTCATATCGGCGGTTGATCTTATCAAAGGCATAGGAATATGCGCAGGTCTTGAGTCTATTGATGTAGAGGGTGCCACAGGCAACATTCACACCAATTTTGACGGCAAAGCCAAGGCTTGCCTTGATGCGATAACATCAGGAAGTGATTATGTCTTTGTGCACATGGAAGCTCCCGATGAATGTGGTCATAGAGCAGAAATCGAAAACAAAGTGAAATCTATCGAATTGATTGATGAAAAAGTTGTAGGATTTTTAATTGGTGAACTCAAAAAACAAGGCATAGATTTCCGCATGATGATTTTGCCCGATCATCCCACACCGCTTGCACTTCGCACTCACACTCGCGATGCAGTGCCTTATCTCATATATGACAGCACCAAAGCTCTTGGTGATGGCATTGCCTCCTTCACCGAAGAAACTGCCGCCAAGGCAGGACTTGTTGTTAAAGAGGGTTATAAGCTTATGGAGAGACTATTATCCTAACATATTAAAACAAGGAGTGGTTTGAATGCTTACCCACAACAAAATTCTTGTAGCCGATGATGATAAAAACATATGTGAATTGCTCAGGCTATATCTTGAAAAAGACGGCTATGAATCATTTTGCGTTTATGATGGTATAAGTGCGCTCAGCGAGGCCAAAAAAGACTGCTATAGTGCAATAATTCTCGACATTATGATGCCAGGACTCGATGGTGTGGAAGTGCTCAAGCAAATCAGAAAAACAAGCATGATTCCGGTTATAATGCTCACTGCCAAAGGGGAAACCATCGACAAAGTCCTTGCTCTTGAAATAGGTGCCGATGATTATATCGTAAAGCCATTTGAGACCAAGGAGCTTTTGGCAAGGCTCAAAGCCGTGCTCAGAAGGGCGGGCGCAGAAGAAGTAGACGATGGCGCCATGAATTTTGAAAATTTGTATCTCAACAAGAGTACATATGAGATGAAAGTCAATGGCAATGCGGTTGATGTTCCGCCAAAAGAATTTGAACTTCTCACTTTTTTGTGTTCGCATCCCAATAAAGTTTACACCCGCGATCAGCTTCTCAATGAGGTTTGGGGTTATGATTATTATGGCGATTCACGCACAGTGGATGTGCATGTAAAACGAATAAGAGAAAAAATCGACGGCGCGTCAGACAAATGGCTGCTGCGGACAATTTGGGGCGTAGGCTACAAATTTGAGGTGAAGCAATGAGAAAAAGTGTTATCAAAAGCATGATTTTCGGCTCGCTCGCCGTTATGCTTATATCGCTTCTTGTAGTAACCATAGTTTTTTTCTACACCGTAAAAACAAGTTTTGAAGCGGAATCCTACAAAGACATGGGCGAGTTTATACGCCACGTAAAACCCATCACGCAAATGTCTCTTGATTTCAGCACCAGCCGCATGATGAAGCTTTTTGACGAATCCATGCAGCAATTTTCTCACTACAGCAAGTATAATTTGCTCATTACCACACAAAACGGCGATATCGTGTGGTCAGATGTTGACATTTTGCCTTCGCAGGCAAAACCGCACATAATGTCCGCTATCTCTGAGCTTGGAAGCAACCCGACTATTCGCTCTTACAACATGCTCAGCGGCATATATCCTGGTCGCACTATCACCATAGGAGAAATTGTAAGCAGTGAATTTGGCAAAGAAGCCTGGATGATTTTTTGCACCAAAAATATGCCCAGCGCATCGGGACAATATATGAAGTTGCTGCTTGAAATTCTTATTATGGAGCTTGCTGCGCTTGTCTTCATGGCAATTTTTCTGTATTTTTTCTCTCGCAACATCACTTCGCCTCTGCGCAAAATCAATAATGCACTAAAATCCTTTGCCAAGGGTAATTTTAAAAGCAGAGTTGCTTATTCTTCATCAAACGAGCTTGGCGAGCTTGCTCTCAATGTCAATAACATGGCAGATAGTCTTGAACATTTTGAAAAAATTCGTTCTTCTTTTATATCTGATGTATCGCACGAATTGCGCACACCCATGACATCTATCTCGGGCTTTGTGGAGGGTATACTTGACGGTACAATCCCTCGTGAAGAAAGTGACAAATATCTCAAAATCGTTTTGTCGGAGACAAAAAGGCTTTCGCGCATTGTAAATGAATTGCTCGATGTTTCGAGAATTGAAAGCGGCAAGCAACAAATCAAACGAACCGATTTTGACATATCAGAGCTTTCCAAAATTGTTCTTATAAATTTTGAAAAAGAGATAACCGACAAAAACATTGATGTATCTTTGGAATTTCACACCGAAAAATGTATAGTAAATGCTGATAGAGACTCATATACCCAGGTGCTCATCAATCTGATACACAATGCAGTCAAGTTTACTCCTGAAAACGGATATATCGTTTTAAAAATAGAGGAACACCACGACAAATGCCTCTTTACAGTAGAAAACAGCGGCGAAGGCATAGACAAGGAAAAGATAAACTTTGTGTGGGAAAGATTTTATAAAACAGATGACTCACGCAGCTCAGATAAAAGCGGAATAGGGCTTGGACTGTATATCGTAAAGCGCATAATTGATGCACATGATGAAACAATTAAAGTGGAAAGCATACCGGGAAAGTGCACACGATTTGTTTTCACCATAGCACTTTCGTAGATTTTTTACACTTTATTCATAATTTCTTAAAAAATATAAATTACAATATAATCATAGTAGATTTTTTATATTCGGAGGATTTTAAACATGAATGAAAATAATCACAATGATTTTGAACAGTTTGACAACAATGATTCTTCCCAGAACGAGCTCAATATTTCAGAGGATAAATTTGAAACACTCCCATATAATGATGAGCCAAAGTATATCCCAATAGAAGATGAAACACCATCTGATTCATATTACATGAACTCAATTTACCAAAATCAGAATGACCCATTTTTTCACACTCAATATAAAGCACCCAAAAAGAAAAAATATATTTCTGTTCCTGTTGCAATAATTGCGCTTGTTGCCACGGCATTTGTTTCCATAACAGGCGGTGCTGTGATATCCAATCTTGAAGCATTTAAAAAAATCTCACCAGGTGCGTCACTCAATAACACTTCCTATGCCTCGGTCGAAGATAATATCCGCACATCTGAAAAATTTGTTTCCGGCACTCAGGCCAAAGTAAACACAATTAATGGCGAAGCTCTCACAACTCCCGAAATTGTTGACAAGGTTGGACCGGCAGTTGTTGGCGTCATCAACAAAACCACCTACGGAAATGCTTATGGCTACTATGGTTTCTTTGGCGGTGACCTGAATGAAGAAATCGAGCAATCAAGCGGATCGGGTGTAATAATCAGTGCCGATGGATACATTGTCACTAATAATCATGTTGTAGAAAATGCCACCAAAATCTCTGTCATACTCAACACAGGCGAAGAATATGAGGGCAAGGTTATAGGAAAGGACGCTTCCACCGATTTGGCAGTTGTCAAAATCGAAGCCTCTGGTCTCACATTTGCACAAATGGGCACAAGCTCCGATCTCAGAGTTGGCGAAACAGCAATCGCCATAGGCAATCCCCTGGGTCAGGAATTTGCAGGCACTACAACACAAGGCATCATCAGCGGTCTTAACCGTTCCGTCACTATCGACAATAAAACAATGAACCTCATTCAGACAGATGCGGCAATCAATCCCGGTAATTCCGGCGGTGCACTTGTCAATGAATATGGCCATCTTATAGGCATCAACACTGCCAAAATTTCTTCCAGCACTCTCGAGGGTCTCGGTTTTGCTATCCCCATTGATGAAGCAAAGCCCATAATACAGGAGCTCATCACCAATGGATATGTCACTGGCCGCCCTGTAATCGGCATTGCAGGCAGAGCTGTAACCAAAGAAGATGCCCAGGCGTATAACCTTAAAGTGGGTGTATATGTGTCGAGCCTTACACCAAATGGTCCTGCACATATGGCGGGCGTCAAGATTTCTGATATTATTATCGAATGTGAAGGCGAGCCTGTTGAAACAGTTGATGATATAAACGAAATCAAAAACAAGAAAGCGCCCGGTGATGAAATCTCTGTGAAAATATACAGACGAGGAGAATATGTAAATCTCAAGATAATCCTTGGTGAAGAAAATCCCGGCACTGCACAATAAAACAAAAATTCCCATGATATAAACCATCATGGGAATTTTTTTATGATATGACATCATAAACATAAAACGGAGAAAACAACTTCATTGCTTTTTTGCTGATAATATGTGCTAAAAAAATAATATAAGGATAAAATATACAACAGTAGAAAGGAGTGATGGTGTTGCATAGAAAGGGGATAAAGGTTTTGTCTCTGACATTAATTGTCGCGCTAACTGGAGCTATCATGTCATATTTTTTTGTCAAAAACACTTCCAATGCAAAAGTAGCTTCCCAAGATGGAAGTAAGGGGCAGGAGTTAACGGTATTGATGTCACTAAAAGGCGGAAGCGGAGTGCATGTGAGTGACAAATTTATAATTAGTGAAAAAGAAATCTTTGCCGACCCAAAAGAGTATAATCATAATCTGGCGCTGGCATCTTTTGGTTTGGCAGCATCAGCTTTTTCAGCAGGTGATACCCAATCACATTGGGGTGATAACGGCAGCTTTGGACGCGAAGATTCAATAAAAAACTGCTTTGATGAACTTGGTCTTTCAAAACAACAGTTTGTTGGCTATGATGTATCGCTCAACAGTGAAGCTTCAAAAGCTGCATTTGGTATCGGACTTAGAAAATTCACAGGAGAAAATGAAGATAAATACCTTGTAATCGTGTCAGTAAGAGGTGGTGGCTATGGTGCTGAATGGGCCGATAATTTTAAAGTGGGCACAAATTCAGACTACCATGTAGGGTTTGAAAGTGCTGCAAATCGTATTATAGACTATGTTGAAAAGTATATGTCGCAGCACTGTGGCGGAGGCAAGGTTCGATTGTGGATAACAGGCTATAGTCGCGGAGCTGCAATTGCAAACATTATCTCTTCCAAACTGAGCCAAAAATCCTCAGCCGACATCTCAGTGCTTGCATATACCTTTGCTACTCCTCTCACAACCGTCAATCCTATTAAAAATCAAAACAACATCCATAACATCATCAATCCATATGATGCAATAACAGCCATTCCTCCTTCTCAATGGGGATTTAAGAGGGCAGGATATGACATTGTTTTCCCGCTTTATGATGAAAGCGAAGAGATGAAAAAGCTATATGATAATGTCACACGGCAGTATCATAATCTTACTGGTACACATTACAACATGGCAAGCTTTGAAAACTTTGACATGCTAACTGATATCATGCTCATGTTTTCGCAGACAAGAGAGGAATTTTCAACAAAATATGAGTCGGTTTTCAAAGATTTGGTGCAATATATGATGACAAAAACAAAAGAAGGCGACACATGGCGCAGTGTGGGCTTTTCTGATTATTTCATAGGCAAATATGGCAACAGAGCAAAAAAAGCAATATCAAAAATTTTCAACAACGAATATGTGATAGAGTTAAATGAGCTTGGCGTTAAAATACCCAAAGAGGTTTTGTATGTTATAACGCTTTTGGAATTTCATGGCGTTGCCAATGCCGATGAGGTGATAATAAACAGTGTTGATTCGGGCATATTTCAAAAAGTCTTAAATGCTTTTTCAAAAGGCGGTCTGACTCTCAATACCAAATCACACTATCCCGAAACCTACCTTGCATGGCTGAGAGCATATAATCCAACCAAATAAATTAAATTTGCATGGTTTGTAATAAACATTTTGTCCACTTTCATATCCATTGTATGGGTGATGTTTAAATGAAAGTTGTAAGAATTATTGCAATCTGTATAGTGTTTGTATTAAGCTTTGGAATGTGCAGTATCCATGCCGAGGAAATTGCAATTGATGTAAGCGCGCCATCAGCTCTTTTGATGGACTATTCTACAGGAAAGATTCTTTATGAAAAAAACATTCATGACCAAAGACCTCTGGCAAGTGTGACAAAAATAATGACCATGCTTTTGGCAATGGAAGAAATAAGTTGCGGCAACCTTTCATATGATGACACTATAATTGGCACCTCTCATGCAAAAAGCTATGGAGGCTCCACCATTTTTCTCGACGAAGGCGAGCAAATGAGTGTTCGCGATATCCTCAAAGGTATAGCTGTAGCATCGGGCAATGATGCGGCAGTTGCACTTGGTGAACACATAAGCGGCAGCGAAGAAGCATTTGTGCAGCGAATGAATCAAAAGGCCAAAGAGCTTGGCATGGAAAACACAAACTTTGTAAATTGCAACGGTCTTGATGCCGACGGACACTATTCGTGTGCGTATGACATTGCACTTATGTCAAGAGAACTTATGAAATATGATGATATATTTGAATTTACAACCATATGGATGGATTCGCTTCGAAATGGGCAGTTTATGCTTTCCAACACTAATAAATTGGTTAGATTTTACGATGGATGCACTGGTCTTAAAACAGGCAGCACAAGCAAAGCAGGTTTTTGCATCAGT
>JAFVSB010000108.1 GCA_017503945.1 Clostridia bacterium | reverse complement strand
GTGTCATTCTGAGGCAAAGCCGAAGAATCTCAAAACAAGCTTCCTCTCACACACTCACATAAATCTTTTATTTTTTATACTTATAAGGCGTAACTCCCGTTGCTTTTTTAAATTTTGAAATAAAATATGTATAGCTGTTAAATCCCGATTTGTAGCATGCATCAGTAAGCGAAGCGCCATTTTTCAGCATCTGCTTTGCATATGATATTCTCAGAGCTGTTATGTATTCATTGGGGCTGCAAAGAATGTGGCTTTTAAACATTCTTGCCAGATATGTTCCCGTTATACCGCAGCAGCTTGCAACCTCATCAACTCCCGAAAGAGTAAGATAATTTTTTTGTATATATCCAATAGCTTCTCGTAATTTATCTGGCAGTTTGTGAGTGTCAATGTAGTTTGTGGTTTCATCATACTGTGCAAGCAATATACCTGTTAACTGAATAATGTTTGCATAAGCAATCATGTCTGTGTTGCGACTGTCTGCCTTAATCAGCGCCTCTGTTTCTCTGAGCTTATCTATTGCATTTTCAAGCAGGGCAGGGGGCAGCTTTATAAAGTTGGTTACGCTTTGGTCTCGCTCATAAAACAATTCATAAAAAGGGTTTTGGGAAGATATGCTGTCAAAAAACTCGCGCGGAAAATTTATCTCATAATAATCTGCATCGTAGTCTGAATTAAAGGTAGCTGATATCTCCTCATGCTCTGTTACCACAATAGCATTGCCGCACAGTGAGCTGTATACTCTCTCGCCAATTGTAACCTCAAAATCACCCGACACAATCACATAAAGCGAGTAGCATCCGCTGTTATTGCTGTGTGAAACCTTTGCTTTTTTGCCCGGGCCGTTTTTGTAGTGTGCAAACACAATAGGCTCCTTGGCATCCTTGGCATATGAGTATATAAAGCAGCGATCTGCAGTGCAGGAGGTATCCGTTGTATATTTTTTCAGTAGTTTATTATTAATCAAAACAATCTGCCTCCTAACATTTTGTTTGAAAACTTGTGAATATCATTAGTAGTTATTAACCAAAATTATATCATATCCCTGCTTTGATTGTCAATCTTTCTGTTATGATGTGCTTTATGCATGCGGGTGATAAATAATAGATAAAAAGAAATATACACATGTTTGAAAAAATTAAGTTTTTGTTTGAGATTATGGTATCATTCTGCACATGATAATGTTATTATAATAACAGATTATCATGTACCTTGTATGTGCATTGCCTTTACGCTTATCACATGCACCTTATGTAATCCTTAAATTGAAATAAATAACGAAAAACATGATAACCGTTACAGCAAATTCATGCTGCGCTGTGTTTCTTTGATGTTTGTCAGGAATCAAGTGTCTGTCTGGAATTTGTTTAAATATTACTCAAAAAAATGGAGGTTTTATTTATGAAAAAATTTCTTTCAAACATCTTGGTTTTTGCACTCGTTCTCGCCATGGTTCAGATTCCGAGCTTTTCTGTAATGGCAGCTGAGAAAATTGATGAGGTTAGCTTTACCGGTGAGGCAAAAGCATATGAGCTCGATGGTACAACAAAAACTATAACAGGCTCACAAAATGTAACACTAAGAAACAGTAATAGAAACAGATGCGTTCTTGAAACTGTAGACACGTCTGTTCTCAAAGATAAGGATTTGTCAAGCGTTATTCTTAGATACAGTTTCGTATATACCCACGACGGCAACACAATTGAGTTGCGCGCAGGCAGCAGAGAAGGACAAGTTTTAGCAACTAAGACTTTTGATAAAGCGGATGGTACGATTAGTGCTGGTCTTTATTATATAACTTTTGAATTCGAGCTTCTCGACTATGTAGATATATTAACAGCTGCAGACACCTTTACTTTCAGTATTACCTGTTCAGATATTGCTAGTGGTGGTACAGTTGTAGCATACTTCACTGGATGTACAGAGCCTAATGCTGATTATCATCCGGCTATGACTTATAAATATGACGATGGCGGTAATGTTCCTTACACAGTATCAACACCCGATATTGCTCTTGACAAGCAATCCGCTACAGTTACTGTAACTGTTAATGATTTGAGCGAAGTTAATGATCTGAAATTCTACTTGGCTGCATATGATCTTGATGGTGGTATTGTTCTTAAAGCAGTTAGTGTGTCTTCTTTGCCTGACAGTGGTGCTTGGGCAGAAGGTGAAAATACTCTCACCGTTGAATTTCCTGAAGCAGTTTCGGCAACGTATACATATGCGTTTGTTTGGGATTATGTAACTCCTGTTGCTGTAGCAAGCGTGTAGTAATAATAATTTAAATAATGAAAAATTAAAATCGGTTGCACAAATGTGCAACCGATTTTTTGTATGCAAAAGTCCGTCGTGCATAATGCCTTCCATACAAATAGTCACTGGTTTAATCACTCTCTGTCATTCCGAGGCGAAGCCGAAGAATCTTAAAACGAGATTCCTCACATACGCTTGTAATGACAACTGACATAAAATCATATTCACTCAAACTCTTCAAAAAGCCGTTTCTTTCTGTCTATCATTTCGTCGATTCTCTTAATATATTCAGCCACTTCCTTCACATTAAACACCCGTTCTATCACGTCACCCTTCACAAGCTTGGTCGAACCACCCCCGCCCAGCGCTATGATAGATTGCACCTCTTCCATTATGTATATGTTATACAAGCATTCGTGCCCAATGTCACAATACCCCGTGTTTTCCAGATTGCCGAGCATGTTCTTTTGGCGGTACATATAATAGGGGACCTTGCCCATGCCCTTTAGTGTGGCATATGCCATTTCAAGCATATTATTCACGCTATTTGCCGTAGCAAGAGCATACATGTCATAATTCATATCCAGATATGAGCCGTGCTTTATGCTCATTGTGTGCACCGTAATGCTTTCGGGGCTACGCTCCCTGAGGGTAGAAAGAGTGCGTGCAAAGTCTGCCTCTGTTTCGCCCGGCAGACCTGCTATGATATCGCAGTTGATGTGAGTAAATCCGCATTGTCTTGCCAGCTTGTATGCCCTCACAAAATCATCGACTGTGTGATTTCTGCCAATCAATTTTAGCGTAGCATCATTGGCAGTTTGTGGATTAATGCATATTCTCGTTATTCCATACTTTCGCAGCACATCAAGCTTTTCTTTGCTCATGGTGTCTGGTCTGCCTGCTTCAAAGGTTATTTCTTTTGCCCATCTCAAATCAAAAGCATCAAAAAGTGTGCCCAGCACATCATCAATCTGCTCGGCAGTTAGTGCCGATGGGGTCCCTCCGCCAAAATACACGGTCTCAATTCGTTTTGATTTTACATACGAGGTTTTTGCAATCTCTCGCATCTCTTTTTTTAAAGCTTCCACAAATGGCACAGTGAGCTTGTTTGAAAATGCAATCGACTGCGAAGTGAATGAACAATACAAACACCTCGACGGGCAAAACGGTATGCCCACATAAAGGCTTATGCCATCATTGTATTTTGCATTTATGTATCGCGCTTCATTCTTTGCCACTTCAAAGGCGAGCCTGGATTTCGATTCATCGGCTTCATATTCTCTGGCAAGATACATTTCATCGCCGCCATGTTCAGAGTCTTTTAGCTCGCGAATGATTTTGGAAGGTCTTATCCCCGTGAGCAGTCCCCAAGGCAGATGTATGCCTGTGGCAGCTTTCAAAGCATCAGACACAACCTTTTTCACTGCGTTTTTGCTGTATTCATTGGCTTCATATTGTGATTTGCAGACTTGCCCTGCAATATATGCTTCGCACGCAAACCCATGCTTGCCGCTGACTGACATATATTCCACCGCCACATAATCATCATCGCCCTTTTGGCTCACATATTCAATTTTGCTCTTAGGAAAATATGCGTTAATGATTTCTCTTAAAGCATATTCTTCGCTCAGGTTGGTTTGTATCACTTTCATTGCATCACCATACAAAAGGATTGTTGTCTGTCTCATGACCAATCGAAGTGGCTTCGCCATGCCCAGGATACACTTTGGTATCTCTTGGCAGAGCATATAGCTTGTTTTTTATCGAATCAATAATAGCCCTTGTGTCACTGGTGGCAAAATCGGTTCTGCCAATCGATTCAAAAAACAAAGTGTCACCCGAAATCACAGCATCATCAAAAACTATAGCTATGCTTCCCTTAGTGTGACCAGGGGTTGTGATGAATCTTATTGTGTTTTGCCCAATCATTAAGCTGTCGCCATCGTTTATAATGACATCGGCTTTGCTTTTTGGGGGATAGGAGCCCAGATAATCGCATAGGCTAAGCTCTCCGTCGTTGAGTGCTTCGGCATCACCCGAGCCAATGCACACCATAGCGGCGGTGTCACTCACAAGCTCATCAAGCGCGCCTATATGGTCACTGTGAGCATGAGTGAGTATCACATATTTAACCTGCAGCCCCAAAGAGTCGATAACGCTTTTTATTTGGGTGTATGAATCTGCAGGATCCACAACAAAAGCTTCTTTGGACTCTTCGTCATACACAATATAGCAGTTAGTTCCCAGCACTCCCAGTACCAATCGTTTTATTTTCATAAATAACTCCTTATATAAATTATTGTTTAGCAAATAACCGTCTTCGCAGGTTTGGGTATACTTTTTCCGCTTCGGCTTCGAAACAGCAAGCAGAGCTTGGCGTTTGCGCAGAGTCGCTGCAAAAACACACCCAAACCTTGCAACATGCGAACCTGCGCAAAAGCTCTTGGATGTTCTTGGAGAAAACCTCTGCAGGCGAAGCCGAAGCCAGTTTTCGAAAAGAATGTCCAAGAGCTTTTGGTAGGCGGTATGCAAATTAACAATAATTTATCCTGCAATTTAATATTGGGTCAGATTGTTTAGTGATTTCTTGTCACTTCAACAATATCCTTTATGTTGCTCAGCTTTGCAATGAGCTTATCAAGCTGAGCAGTGTTGCGTATTTCAACACTGCCCTCAAGTATTGCCAGGGCATCTTTGGTAGTTCTGGCATTTAAGGTTTTAACATTGATTTTGCAATCGCTCAGTGCATTTGCCACATCAATCAAAAGACCGCTTCTGTCAGAACCCACAATTTTGAGGTGAGCAACATAGTAATCCTCCTTGCAATCCTCCCAAAACACATCTATCATTCGCTTTTTTTCTTCATCATTTGAAAATAATGCCGATATATTGACACAATCCTGCCTGTGAATCGACACTCCGCGACCTCTTGTGATATAACCCACAATCTTATCACCGGGCACAGGATTGCAACATCCCGAATATCTGATAAGGCAGTTGTCAACCCCCATCACAATTACACCACTCGAAGAAGAGTTTTTGGCGCTTTTTTTGTTATGTTCACCGGTGATTTCCAAAAGTTTTTTCTCAGGATTGGTGTTTTTCTTTTTGTATTCATCTTTAAGCTTGGTGATGACATTATTAAGCTGAACTCCGCCATATCCAATGTTAGAATACAAATCATCAGTGCATGCAAACCCATATCTTTTCACTAGCATCTCAATATATTCAGGCGAAGTAAGCCCCAAAGCACCATAACCCTGACGCTTGATTTCTTTTTCGAGCATATCCTTGCCTTTTATGATGTTTTCTTCACGGTTTTCCTTTTTGAACCACTGATGAATTTTGTTTTTGGCCTGACTTGTCTTCACAATTTTGAGCCAATCCCTGCTTGGCCCGTGTATTGCAGACGATGTGATAATTTCTACAATATCTCCGTTTTGAAGCTGATAGTCAAGGTTGACAATTTTGCCGTTTACCTTTGCACCTTGCATTTTGCAGCCAATTGCACTGTGAATACTAAATGCAAAATCTATCGGAGTTGCCCCTGTGGGAAAACTCATCACATCACCCTTTGGTGAAAACACAAACACCTGATCGGTAAACATATCAATGCGAAGAGCCTGCAAAAATTCCTCTTCGTCTTTGGAATCCTGCTGTGTTTCCAAAAGCTGTTTTATCCACTGGAATTTTTGCTCAAGCTCATTGTTATTAGGGGTGTTTTTGCCCTCTTTGTATTTCCAGTGAGCACACACACCATTTTCTGCAATGTCATGCATTTCCTTTGTTCGTATCTGAATTTCAAAGGGAATACCCTCATTGCCTATCACTGTGGTATGAAGTGACTGATACATATTTGGCTTGGGCATTGCAATATAATCCTTAAATCTGCCTGGCATGGGTTTATATAGCTCATGCGCTGCGCCGAGTGCAGCATAGCAATCACTCACACTTTCGGTGATGATTCTCACTGCAAACAGGTCATAAATCTGGTCAAGTGTTTTGTTTTGGGTAAACATTTTTCGGTATATACTGTAAAAATGCTTTGGTCTGCCATCGATTTTGCACTCAATGCCAAGCTCTGTGAGTTTTTCTTTGATATCGCGCTTTATTGATGCAATGTATGCTTCACGCTCTTGTCTTTTTTGGCTGATGCCCTCCACAATTTCATGATAAGCCACTGGGTCAATATATTTGAGCGACAAATCTTCAAGCTCCCATTTAATCTTATACATACCAAGCCTGTGTGCCAGCGGAGCATACACGCTAAGAGTTTCGCGCGCCTTTTCGCGCTGTTTTTCTTCACTCATGCTTATAAGCGTGGTCATATTGTGCACGCGGTCTGCAAATTTTATAATAATAACCCTGATGTCTGATGCCATAGCCAAAAACATCTTGCGCAGGTTTTCCATGTCTCTTTCTTCTTTTGTGGAAAACTGGATTTTGTCAAGCTTGGTCACACCATCCACCAAAAGAGCCACCTGCGAGCCAAACATTTCTTTGATATCTTCGCTTGTGTACTCAGTATCTTCCACCACATCATG